>NZ_LSSO01000169.1:0-129375 GCF_001645205.1 Brevibacillus sp. SKDU10
GGGATCTATTATATAATGGTTGAATAGTATTTTTTTGGAATTATCTCTATTTTTAAAAGGGTTATTAGTAGGGGGTCTATCTTTAAAATTAAGAGGCTAATATATCGCATTTTTTATCAAAATGTTATACTTGTTTATAGACATTCATCAGAATATACATTAGTTTCAACACAGAAAGAAGTGAATTAATTAATGAACCCTTCACCTTTAAGATATCCAGGGGGGAAATATAAATTATATAGATTTATAAGTAAGTTAGTTGAAAATAACAATTGCTCAACATATATTGAGCCATTTGCAGGAGGTTCTGCACTTTCGCTTGCTATGTTGTTTAACGGTGTAGTCAAAAGAGTAATTATAAATGATTACGATTATTCGATTTATTGTTTTTGGGATAGTGTAATAAATAAAACCGATGATTTAATTAGGTTGATTCAACTTACACCAATTACACTTGAAGAGTGGCATCAACAAAAATCGATAAGAGAAAATTTGTATGAACATGAACCACTTAAAGTAGGTTTTTCTACCTTTTTTCTAAATAGAGTAAACAGATCAGGAATAATAGATAAAGCAGGGCCAATAGGTGGCTTGAATCAAACAGGTAATTATTCAATTGACTGCAGATTCAATAAAGAGAATTTGATTAAGAGGATAAATAAAATATCAAAGTATAAAGACGCGATTCGAATATGTAACTTAGATGCGATGGATTTCATTCACTCAGAAATCACTAAAACAAGGAATTCGTTTACTTTTTTTGATCCACCCTACTATAAAAAGGGGCAAGGTTTATATACCAATTTTTATACGCACGGAGACCATGAAAACTTATCAAAAACTATTAGTAATACAATGAGGAATCGAAAATGGATTGTTACGTACGATTCAACTAGCGAAATTAAACAGATATATTCTAAGTATGATTCCATCACTTTTAGTTTGTCCTATACACTTCAAGAAAAAAAGAATGGTTCAGAGTATATGTTTTTTTCAAAGAAAATCAATCGTTTAGACAATGAACGTGAATTAATAAACATTATAACTCATTTATAAAGTAAGCTATCCTTAGAGGGTGGCTTTTTTGTTATCTTTTGCTGATGAAAGGAAAAAGTTTATGTCATTATTAAATTCCGAAATAAAAAATAATTTTCTCAAAACAGCTATACCACAGCATTTTTCCCCTCCCAAAATTCATAGCCCCCCAAATCCTCCCGCCAGAAACCAACTTTGCATCTTCCCGGTAAAAGAAAAACAAAAAATATATGCATATTCTAATATTGACACAGAAAATGATAATCATTATCATCTTTCTTTAGGAGGCATATCCTCTGGTTCAACTATGCAATCATTTTATGCTACATCATAGAACTCAAGTAGGGGGAATCATTTAATGCGTTTTGTTAAACTGCCAGTTTTTTTTGTCTTTCTATCGTTGATGTTGGTGCTTGCAGCATGCGGCAATTCAAGCCCCGCCACCCAAACCGGGGGAACGCAGACCCAATCAGCTCCAACAGCCCAGGGAGAGTCTGACAAATCGGGAGAGCAGCAGGAACGGACAGTGAAGCATGTAATGGGTGAGTCAAAGATCAAAGGAGTCCCTAAGCGTGTCGTTGCTCTGGAATGGAGCAGTGCTGAACATGTGCTGGCATTAGGTATGCAGCCTGTAGGGATTGCCGATATTAAAAATATGAAAAAGTGGGTTAAGCTACCGGTTGAAATTGCGCCAGACGTAGTGGATGTGGGAAGCCGCATTGCACCAAATCTGGAATCGATCATGCTGTTGAAGCCAGATCTAATCATCGGAATTAAACGTAACGTGGAAGCAAATTACGACGAATTGAGCAAAATCGCTCCTACGATCGTGTATGATTCTAATCCACTTGAGGGTCAAGGTGATCAGTATTCCAGAATGATTGAGACTTTTAAGGAGATTGCCGATATTCTGGACAAAAAAGCAGAAGCAGATAACGTGTTGAAAAAACTCGACAAGACTTATGCAGAGGCGAAGGACAGAATTGTCAAAGCTGGTATGGACAAAATTCCGTTCGTATTGGCAATGGGCTACAGTAGTCAAAATGCGGTACAATTCCGTTTGTCTACTGATAACTCTACAGCGGTAAAAATTTTGGAGCATATTGGGTTGAAAAATGCGTACAAGCCGAAGAAGTTTGAGCTAAATGGAATGACGACCACGGACGTGGAGGCGCTTCCACCATTGCAGGAGGCTAACTTCCTGCATATCATTCAGGATGATGATAATGTCATTAACAATCAATTGAAAAATAATCCAGTATGGAATGGGTTAACCTTTGTAAAAGAAAATCGCATCTATGCGTTGGGAGGAGACATGTGGCCATACGGCGGGCCATTGTCCGCGGAAATCATGGCTAAAAAAGCGGCAGATTTACTAGCGAAATGAGCCTAGGCAAGCATGTATCGTCTGCCTCAACCGACATCCATCCAGCACCTTCTGCCCATAGAAGGGGCTGGAGGCCGTTTTGGATGCTATTGGGAGGGCTTGCGGTCTTATTGGTCCTTACCTTTGTCAGTCTGACGCAAGGCTTGGCTGATATTTCTCTTCGTGCTGTAGTGCAGGCGATTATCTCTCCTCAGGATATCGCCGATCATCAGATGATTCGTGGAATCAGATTGCCACGAACCGTGATGGGACTGTTGTCTGGTGCCGCCTTAGCTGTAGCAGGAGCGGTGATGCAAACCGTCACACGAAATCCACTCGCCTCTGAGACGACTCTGGGTGTGAATGCCGGCGCCTATCTCTTCGTGGTGTTCGGGATGGTTTTTTGGCCTTCGATCCTGCATCAGTTCCCGCTTCCTTTTGCAATGGCTGGCGGCATTCTCGCTGCGGCCGCCGTGTATTTCATGGCCGGCGGGCGAAAAGGAACTCCAGTACGAGTGGCTTTGTCTGGGATGATCATCACGCTGGTGTTTTCCTCCCTTACGAGTGCCATCATTTTATTTAACGAAGAAACGACGCAGGGGATTTTCCTTTGGGGTTCAGGCTCGTTAAAACAAAATGATTGGACAGGCGTTCAATTTAGCTGGTCTTTGATCCTAGGGGGAATCGCAGTTGGATGCCTGATGGCTCGCCAGTTAGATGTACTCAGCTTTCATGAGGAGACGTCGCGCTCGCTTGGACAAAAGGTAGGTAAGACTCGTCTGTTTGCCATGCTTTTAGCGATTATGGTTACGTGTGTCAGTGTAAGTGTAGTAGGGCCAATCGGGTTCATTGGACTGGTCGCTCCTCATTTAGTACGGTTGTCAGGATTGAACCGCCATATTTGGTTGTTGCCGATTAGTGCGATCTGGGGCGCCGCTTTGCTCATTGCCTCTGATACGATTGCCCGCACGTTTGTAAATGCGTACGGGGAGCTTCCGGCAGGAGCCATCACCGCTGCGATCGGCGGACCATGGTTGATATGGTTGGCGTTGCGCGTTTCCCGCAATTTGAATGCGGGATCAGCTTCGGGTTCTTCCATGAGTGTTGGTGTCTGGCGCCGTCGAATCTCTTATCCGCTACTGGTTTTTCTGCTTTGTGCCATGCTAGCTGTTATTTGGATGATCAGTCTATCCAGCGGAAACCTGTACATCTCGTGGACAGAGATCAGTGCTATTTTTATAGGGCAAGGAAATGATTTGTACCGTCAATTGCTGTTTGAACTGCGAATGCCGAGACTTTTGACCGCTATGCTGGCAGGAGTGGCATTAGCAATCAGCGGAAGTCTTATGCAAAGCGCTGTTCGAAATCCTTTGGCTGATCCGCAAATTGTGGGGGTTACCAGCGGAGCAGGCGTAGGTGCAATTCTGCTGCTCCTTGTATTTCCACAGTTCTCAGGGTGGATGCCATTAGGAGCTATGCTCGGGGGGATTATCTCAGCAGCCATTGTTTACGCCGTTTCCTGGCGTCGAGGATTAAACCCTGTTATCTTGACTCTGGTGGGGATTGCGGTAGCAGCAGTGGGTTCTGCCTTTATTAATATTTTGATCGTGAAAGCTCAGCTTCTAGCAGCACCAGCTCTGGCTTGGATGGCAGGGAGTACATATGGACGTGGCTGGACAGAAGTAAGTCGATTGTTGCCTAGTATACTCCTTCTGACACCGATTGCTTGGTGGTTGGGGCGCAGGGTAGATCTCCTGTCCTTTAATGACGAGAGCTCGATGGGATTAGGCTTACATGTACGTCTTACGAGGCTGATTGTAGCAGTTATCGCAGTTCTACTTGCTTCATCCGCGGTTGCCAGTGTGGGAGCAGTTGGATTTATTGGTTTACTGGCTCCACATGCAGCACGAATGCTGGTGGGCTCCTATCATCGCCGGATGGTTGTTATTTCTGCCCTGATTGGGGCAGTGCTTCTAGCATCAGCCGATCTAATCGGGCGAGTCATCCTCATTCCTAAGGATATTCCGTCGGGTATCGTTGTTGCTTTGCTAGGGGCACCTTACTTATTCCTGCTGATGATTCGATCTGCGCGTTCGATCAATTGAGCAGGAGCGTCATTTGTTTTTGCAACAGAAATCAATTAACGTAGAATGATAAAGGGAAAAGTAGATAGGCGGGATGAAGATCATTTTCGCTTATCTGCTTTTTATTTGGGAATTTTGGATAGACCAGATAGAGAGATTTATTAGGATATGTTCTTTCTAAACACAAAATATTTTATTCGCCGTATTTCGAATGCTCGTGTTTGGGTTACTTATAGGACAGGTGAGAGACAGAACCTATTAATCTACGGCACTTCGTAAATGAAAAATATCTACATGAGCAGGGAGAGGAAAATAACCGATGGATAAAAAAGCTAAGCAGATCCTAATGAAGACCTTCTGGAATAGTAAGGGCTGGATTGATAAGGAATCACGTAGCATCTCAGACGAAGATTTTGCCTATGCCAAGAGCAAGGGGCTGATGTTTGAGCAGCTTACGATTACACATGATGAGTGTGTGCAAAGATTAATAGATTTGCATCAGATCATAACAAAAGAACAGGTGGTAAAAGCGTTCTTACATAGCTTGTCGACCAGAAAGCTATATCTTAGAAGTGCGCTTTCCAGTTGGACATTGACTCACCAACTTCCACAGCATGCTTTTGAGAGCAACGTGGGAAAATATACGACCATAAACAACGGCAGTACCTTTGCAATGTATGGTGATTGTTACATCTGTGACGGTTATCATGTTGCCAGTCTGCAAGCTTACAAGAATGAAGACTTGAACGTGTTGAATTTTGAGAGAATCAAATGGGGCGGAATCCGGCTCAACCACATTGTCTATAATCTGCTTGATTTGGAGCTATTGGGCAAGGAAGAGAATATCGAGGTACAAGCAGAGGATATCGAGATTTTTCGCAGAATTCTGGAGGCGATTAGTAGCTGTGAGCCGACGGATGCGGCCCGTCAGTTGGAGAAACGGCTTAAGGACGTTCTCCCTTCAAGTAAAAATGAACGGGATGCCTTGCTTGAGATTTTAGCTACAGCAGGAATACTGACCGCTAGCAGGAATCGACCGGGTCGAGGAGGGAAAAATGATTTTTTTGCAATTGTAAACTGGCGTGGTGAAGACGGGTACTCTGAGCAGGCTGTACATCATTATTTTAGCCAGTGGTTATAGCAAGAGGGGAAACGTAGGGGAGGTGTCCCTTGATGTACGATATTAATTTGAATGTATGATCATGGCGGCTACTCCTGAAATGACACTTAAAAAAGATCCGCTTAGCACAAACCAAGTTGGTTTCTTATTAAAATCCAAAGGACCAATTAGCATAGGAAATAGCCATTTTGTACTTATAAAAAGTAAGATGCCTTCCAACAAACCTAATATAAGTAGGAACCTGCCCAATCCAAAAAGTGATTGCGATGTTAATGGGCTTGAAAAGCTTAGTTTTTTTGCAATGGATATATTTCCAAAAAGAATGAGCAGAAAGATAAAAATAATCAGTAGGATTCCCAAAATAGAAAGTGAATCCTTGTTAATGCGTTTGTTTAATTTTGAGTTTCTTGCATTTTTGTAATTATGAAAACCTGCTAGCCAAAAAATTACCCCTATAAAAAGTCCTGCTACTGTATAGATGGCTAGTAAACTGTTAACTAGCATCCCTGCTGCTGAAATCGAAAATAACATCTATCTTCTCCCCAGTTGTATTCATTTCTACGTGGTATTTGATTTAATGAATATCGTCTGAATTTGGAACCTTCGATCTATCTGAAATTGATGCAATACTTATATTCATTCCTGTGCTTGTAAAATATAATGCCGCCATTTCTCACCGAAAAAAGAAATGGCGGCTTACTCCGCTTTCTCTAACAGAATTAAAAATCAAAGTTGTCCGGATCTGGACCGACTCGATGATTTTGATTCAAAGAATCAATGCGATCCATCTCTTCTTGTGTTAACTCGAAATCAAACACAGATGCATTTTCAACAATTCGATGCTCCTTAGTAGACTTCGGAATGGTGACAACACCATGCTGGAGGTCCCAGCGAAGGATGACCTGAGCAACTGTTTTACCATGCTTATCAGCAATTTCTTGTAACACCGGGTTATCTAACAATTGGCCCTGCATTAATGGGGACCATGCTTCCATTTGAATATCGTGCGTCCGACAGAAGGTAATCAATTCCTTTTGCGTCAGATATGGATGAAATTCCACTTGGTTTATCATGGGTTTTATTTCAGCTTCCCCCATCAGGTCTTCAAGATGATGGATTTGAAAATTACTGACCCCGATTGCTTTTACACGCCCATCTTTATAGAGCTTCTCTAACGCTCGCCAAGCTTCCTTATATTTACCTTCCACAGGCCAATGAATGAGATACAAATCGAGGTATTCTAAGCCGAGTTTATTTAGACTTGTTTCGAAGGCAGCTAGGGTGGCTTCGTATCCCAGATCGGCATTCCAAACCTTTGAGGTCACAAAGAGGTCTTCTCTGGAGATGTTTTCTTCTTGCATGCTTTCGTGAATCGCCTGTCCCACACTTGTTTCATTTCCATATATAGCAGCCGTATCGATACTGCGGTAACCATGCTTAATAGCTGATTTGACGGCTGCTACCAGCTCAGAGCCTTCTTCTACTTTAAATACGCCAATTCCAAACCAAGGCATTTTAATACCGTTGTGTAGTGTTGTTGTATCTTGTAAATTTTTTGCCATATAAATAGCCTCCTATGTCATTTTTTACATAATGATGTGCTGGAAAAACGCTGTACAAATGATCAATAACAAAAATATCGTCAAGAGAGCCCTTGCCTTTTTATCAAAAGCGATCATTAAAACATAGACTTTTACAGGCGAGCTAGCTCATTCTTGTTGGTAGTCTTATCTTTTCTTTCCAAGGCGCGAGCCAAACCTGTTAAAAGTACGGCTCCTAAAACCATCAATGCTCCTACCCAGGGGGTATGAATCAGTCCAAGCTTGTCAGTAACGAGTCCGCCCAGGTATGCTCCGATTGCGATACCTGCGTTGAAAGCGGCGATATTCATAGCCGAAGCTACATCTACTGCTTTCGGTGCGTAACGTTCAGCTAACATGACGACATAGACCTGCAATCCGGGCACGTTCATAAAAGCTAACAAGCCCATGAGGAGGATTGTTATTAATCCGACAGCTTTAAACGGGGCGGTGAACGTTAAGATGAAGAGTATGATAGATTGTATAGTAAACATATAAAATAAGGCGGAAATAGGTTTGCGGTTGGCTGCCTTTCCACCAATGATGTTTCCAATCGCAATAGCAATTCCATAGCCAAGAAGAATAACGGCAACGGTCGTTTCCTTAAAGCCAGTTATATCATGAAGTAATGGTGATAAATACGTAAAGACGACAAAAGTGCCACCATACCCAATAGCGGTAATGAGAAAGGCAAGAAGCAATCTTCCATTAGTAACCAGTGTAAGCTGTTCTCGCAGCGGTGTTTTGGTCCCTTTACGCAAATCGGAAGGAATTAAAATGATATTGGCTAGGAAAGCTAAGATGCCAACTGCGACGATTCCAATAAAAGCAGCACGCCAACCTAATTGTTGTCCGATAAATGTGCCTAAAGGAACTCCGGTGACGGTCGCTACTGTAAGTCCTGAAAACATAAAGGCGATTGCACTGGCCCTGCGATTTTCTGGTACCAGATCAGCAGCGATAGTGGAGCCGATTGACATAAATACACCATGGGACAACGCGGAGATGATTCTTGCTATCAGCAATACGACAATTCCATTCGCAGTGGCGGCAAGAGTATTTCCTACAATAAACACTAGCATGATCCACAATAATAAGGCTTTGCGTGGGATGCCAGAGGTTAGAGAGGTTAAAATCGGTGCTCCAAAGGTAACCCCTAATGCATATAAAGTAACGGTTAACGCGGATGTTGAGACAGATATATTTAAATCATCAGCGATAAGCGGAAGTAGTCCCACACTGATGAATTCTGTTGTTCCAATTGCAAATGCACTAATCGCTAACGCAAGGAGCGCCAACGTGCTTCTTTTTTGATCTAATAACATTCACTCCACTCCTACAGTATGGTATGACCGGCCGGTACATGCTATTATGATTTAAGATAATGAAAATGAATAGTACGCACTATAAAGTAATATACGAACAGTAAAGTTACATACTTACTAAAAAGTAATATAGGTACTAAAAAGTTCCCGTGGGTGTGTCTAGGAGGGATAAGCTGTGAGTAAGAAAAAATATAATATCACTGTCGAAGCTACCTTAGAGGTTATAGGTGGAAAATGGAAATGTGTAATCCTTTGTCATTTAACACATGGGAAAAAACGCACAAGCGAATTAAAACGAATTATGCCTGGCATTACACAAAAAATGTTAACGCAACAGCTCAGAGAATTAGAGCAGGATGGTATTGTAAATCGAATTATTTATAATCAGGTTCCTCCAAAGGTGGAGTATGAACTAAGTGAGTACGGGTGGAGCTTAAAGCCGATATTAGATTCCTTATGTGTATGGGGAGAGAAACATATTATCAAGGAATATGGAGATAAGTTCGCTGTGCTGGAGGATAACATTTTAAATAAAAAGGATAAAGAAACCTTAGATTGAGATTCAACGGTCTTCATTTTGCTCCCGAGCGCTTCGTTTTTGAGAATCTCTAAATGACTCTACCTTCACATATATCTAATTTAGCAAAGAAAAGTCTTTTGACTAGTACAAGTCGTGAACGACTACATAGTATATAGTAAGTCAGACGATGGAGGTGAGACACATGAGTAAATGCCATCATCATCATCCTAAGAAGAAGAAGGTAGAGTTGGTTTGTAAATGCTGGGTTAAGAAAAAAAGAAAAAAACATGTTAGAAAACCGCATCATCCTTGCAATTGGTATTAGTATGTAAGGGTACAAACACAACGTAGTTTTGGGTGTAAAATCTGATAGGTATCTGCGCACTTCCAAATGAGAATCATGTGTTAAGTAACGTCTCACGTTTTAAACTACTGATTGATTCGGGATGAACAGGGTGTTTACCTTGACGAAGAGAGTTGAGGTAAACACCGTATCACAATCTAGTAGGTATTCACGGTATCTAACCAAATGCAAAGCCTGTGATCTCTAGAATAGATAGGGATCATGGGTTTTTTTTCTGGAATCCTTTAGAATCCGAATGATAAAGGTATTTATTTATAAGTAATTTACTAAAACACGAACTATTTAAAGTTTTAATTTGATATTAATCGTGTTTTATGATATTTTACAGGTGTGAAATTCATTTCATATAACAGAAGGAGAAAGTCAGAAATGGAATGGAAAGATATTATCGCAGCACTTAGCGTCGTACTCAACGGATTGCCGCAGGGTCTACTAGCACTATCTCTGGGTTTTGCTTCCGTACCTACAGCTTTGGCGTTTTTAATTGGTGCGACTGGAAACGCCATTACTGGCTCTGTAGCCGTTGTATCTTATCAGGTCGAGACGATTGCATTAGCTGGAACTTTGGGAAAAACGATGAGGGACAGGCTATCTATGATTTTTGTTGGCGGAGCAATTATGGCCACGATCGGTCTATTCGGCTTGTTAGAGAAAATCGTAAGCTTCATCGGGCCTGTCATTACAAGTGGGATGATGGCTGGCGTTGGTATTATGCTAGCACGTGTTTCTTGGGATATGGCTCGCAATAATATGCCTGTTGGAATCGTTTCGATGAGTACAGGGTTACTCACCTATTTTGTAACAAGAGATCTGGTCTATACGGTTACAATTTCCGTTCTTATTTCTAGTCTCATTTCGCTGCTTCTTAAACAGGGTAATACCATCAAACCGCTAGAAAATGACCGCTTTGCTTTTCAAAAACCAACGTTTTCAGCAGGTATCTTACGAGGGGCTATGGCGATGGTTTGTCTTAATATTGGCGCAAATATTGCTTTTGGCCAAATTAATGGTGAAATTGCCAAGGCGGATGTGAACATTGACACGCTTAGCGTAATTAGCAGTGTAGCGGATATGGTGTCTGCTCTATTTGGCGGGGCTCCTGTTGAAGCGATCATTTCTGCTACAGCAGGCGCTCCACATCCTGTTGCCTCAGGTGTCCTGATGATGGTAGTAATGGCGGGAATTCTTCTAGCTGGCTTGTTGCCCAAAATCGGTCGTTATATTCCTAGTGAATCTATCTCTGGATTTCTGTTTGTGTTAGGTGCAATTGTAACTGTACCCACCAACGCTATATCTGCATTGACTGGTGGCGAGGCTTCCTCTAGCCTGGTAGGTGGTGTAACGATGGTGGTTACCTCAATTTCCGATCCATTCTTTGGGATGCTAGCAGGCTTATTGATGAGAGCATTAATCAGCTTATTTGGGATGTAGGAGGGAGTTTCATGGAAAAGACTTATACGCTAGAGGTAGCAGGGATTATTCGCCATTTACCAATTATTCCGATAACAGAAAAACTCAGCATTGCCAGCTTTGTCATTCTTGGGGATACAGAGCTGGTAACAGCAGTAGCCCCACTTCTTGCGGCAAAACTTCCTAAAGTAGATGTGGTTATTACAGCAGAAGCCAAGGGGATTCCTCTCATTCATGAGGTATCGCGCGTGCTTAAAATGAAGAAGTACTATGTTGCTCGAAAAAGCACAAAGCCTTATATGCAAACTCCATTAATTAATGAAGTAGAATCAATCACTACTCAGAAAAAGCAAGTTCTTTGCTTAGACGGAGCGGACGCCAGTGAAATCGCAGGAAAACGTGTTGCCATCATTGATGATGTAATTAGTACCGGTAAGTCGTTGCAGGCTATTGAGGATTTGGTCATTCAAGCTGGCGGCATTGTGGTAGCTAGAGCGGCAATTCTTGCTGAGGGAGAGGCAGCCGAGCGGAGTGATATTGTATTTTTACAAGAGCTTCCGTTGTTTCCTCATGAAATAGAGTAGCAGCAACATCAGGTGCATGTTTAAGCAAGCATCCCCTTCTATCGCTAGACAGAGGGGTTTTTTTACATTAGGTAGGAAGAACCATCGGTAAAAGCTAAATTATATAGTATATTGTAGGTAGATAACATAAAAGCGAAGTAACCTTATTATTTATGTGAATATTCAAAATAGGGGTAGATCAGATGAAACGCAAACAAAGAAACCTGTTAGTAGTACTGATAGCAGGCAGTTTACTTATCACAGGCACGGCATATTCTAAAACCATTACCCAAAATATTGCTGTACGCTTTGCTCAGATTCAATTATTTGCAAATGGAGAACCAGTAAAAACAGCCGCGGAGCCATTTATTTATAAAAACAATGTGTATGCGCCTATGGAAACCGTGGCAAAAGCAATGGGTATCCAGTATGAGTGGGATAACAAAACACCTGCGCTTCGTTTTAGCAACCATTCACCAGTTCCAAAGAAATTGTGGGAAGAAGCCGCTAGAGGCAATTATCCAGTTAAGTACGATCCAACTGACCCAAAAAGTATTCCACCTAAGCTTCAATTATTAAACGATACCTATATTAATTTATCGGGCAAAAGCAATACCGAGTTTTTAGTCATGTATTCGTATACCAGTTTTGAAGATGTAACCTCTGCTACATATGTTTCTTTGTTCCAAAACGATAAAGGGAAGGCAAGGAGAATTAGCACCCTTAAAGTGTTTGTTGCAAAAGAAATAAAAGAGCTTTGGCGTGAGCAGGATGTTGTCTACAATGACAAGACGAAACAAATATTTGCTTTTAACCATGCTATGAAGGTAACGCAGACAGGCGTTGGTAAGGGAGATGTGCTGGAAGCCTGCATCATTGGCTATAAAGATGGAAAGCTGGTAAAGGTGAGCGATATAAAGAAATAGATAATAAAAACAGCCTATTTACTCCTCAAAAAGGTGATAGGCTGTTATTGTTTTATATGATGTCAAAAAGTAGAAATAAGCAAAAGTACGAATTAAGATTTTAGAATATGTCTTACATAATCTCTAGCACTTTGTTCTACCTCTTCATTTGTAAGATGATGCTCAGCACCGTAAATAGCAAATGTAGGTATAAATGTCATGCCTGTATAAATGCAGGTTGCCTGAAAAGGTCTGGTCAATTCACTCAAAGTGAATTGATTGGCTCCGTCAGCCTGATAATCAGATTGAAGAACACCAGCCGAGATTGCCAGACCTGATTGCTTGCCTTGTAGCTTATCCCCTTGAGAACCATATGCCCATCCATAGGTAAAAATATCGTCAAGCCATTTTTTCAGTAATGGGGGTGAACTATACCAATAAAAGGGGAATCAATTATAATTTCACATAAATTAGTAAAGAATGAATAAGGGAACCTGCTACTATATGTCGCTCACACTCCCTAAAAAATAGCTGAATAATCGGATAACTGATAGGGATAGCAGCTACGATGGAAGGCTTTTCACTCATCATTCATTCTACATTTATTCAGATAGTTACATATAGGAGTTTGCTAGAAGAAATTATCTTCGCAAATCTGTGCCTTTTACAGTGATCTCGATCACACAGGGTGACATTTCTCACTCTATATACTGAGGTCATACCACGCAAAACGAAAGTGAGGTAATCAAGATGCTAAGTGAAAAGACTATTCAAATCATTAAATCTACGGTACCCGTATTAGAAAAACATGGAGTCGATATTACAAAACGTTTTTATCAATTACTGTTTACAAAACATCCAGAGCTATTAAATATTTTTAATCATGCTAATCAGAAGCAAGGGAGACAACAGACGGCATTAGCCAATGCAGTGTATGCTGCCGCCCAATATATAGACAAATTAGAAACGATTATTCCTGTTGTAAAGCAGATTGGTCATAAGCATCGCAGTCTTGGAGTTAAGGCAGAGCACTACCCGATTGTTGGAGAAAATCTGCTTGCTGCGATTAAGGATGTACTTGGCGATTTGGCGACAGACGAGATTTTGCAGGCATGGGCAGAGGCCTATGGTGTAATTGCAGAGGCCTTTATTGGTGTAGAAGCTGAGTTTTATAAGCAAGCTGAACAACAGCAGGGCGGCTGGGAAGGATTTAGAGCATTTAAGGTGGACAGAAAGGTAAAAGAGAGTGATGTTATTACCTCCTTTTATCTTGTTCCACAGGATGGAAATGCTATCGCTGGATTTGAACCAGGCCAATACATTAGTGTGAAAGTGGACATTCCTGGTGAAAAGAATACCCATATTCGTCAATATAGCTTATCTGATGCTCCAGGCAAGTCTTACTATCGCATCTCTGTTAAACGAGAGGATGGCAATCTGGATCAGCCTGCCGGTAAGGTTTCTGTTTATCTGCATGAACAGGTCGAACAAGGAGATATTTTATTTCTTTCGGCACCAGCAGGGGATTTTGTCTTGGATCAAAAAGATGCTCGTCCTGTCGTCCTGATCAGCGGAGGGGTTGGATTAACGCCTTTAGTTAGTATGCTTAACACACTTGTGGAGACGAATCCGAACCGCCCAGTAACCTTCATTCATGCGGCTCAAAATGGGCAGGTGCACGCGATGAAAGAGCATGTAGAAGAGCTAGCTCGCCAGCACTCACAACTGTCTGTTCATTGGTGCTATGACAAACCAACTGACTACGACAGAGCAACAAACGCTTTTCATAAAGAAGGCTATGTAGATATCTCTACATTAGAGCAAATGGTTCCATCTAAAGATGTCAGCTTCTATTTCTGTGGTCCGACTCCCTTCATGAAGGCGTTGTATCGTACCCTGAAAGAATACGGAATTGCAGAAGCAGACATTCATTTTGAGTTTTTTGGCCCTGCTGATAGCCTGTAGGATTATGAATCCGGTTTCGAGGCAGATTGAGCACGCAATAATCTATTTACAGTCTCACGGCGCAGTCCGATAAATTGCCCGATCTCATCCTGTGTAAGCACTTCGGTCAAAGTGGTGGGAGCAATATAGAATTCAAACCAAGCTTGGAGCTTTCGCAATTTATCGGCGGCCGATACTTCTGTTAATTGATCGATCCGATGCTGCATCATGCGGAGCTTTTCCTGAAGCTGTAAGGCAATGGTTCGGCATCTGTCCGGGTTGTTCTGTAGCTTTTGATACCACTCCCGCGCATTAAGAACCTCGATCTCACAAGTGACAAGGGCGATAGCCGTACCAAAATAAGGGTTTGGACTAATAAGAGAATGGTGTGGGATGATTTCATTAGGCACAATGATATTTACCAAAGTTGTCGTTCCATCCTCATGAATCCGAATTACTTTTAATAGGCCGCTTTTCAGATGGTACAGCGGGCCCGTTTCTCCTTGGCGAAATAGAGTTTCACCCCTATGCAATCTCATAGTAACCTCCAAAGTAACAAAGCGAAAGTCGGAACCTTCTGACTTTCGCTTTGTTGTTTATTAATAGAGATTATAGCAGGATCAGCAGGTTTATAAAAACCAATGTTACGAAAAACGTGTTTAACCGTCTATTTTTTTGCAATACCCTAGATATAGCTAATGTTTTACCCGGAAACCACTATGATACATAAGATAAGTACAATAACGGCTCGAAGTGACGTGATTGGTTTATGCTTCGCTCTAATGATATGGGCGTACAGAGCGGCAATCATAATTACAATAAAAATAGAAGCCGAAAACTTTAAGGCCGCCGGTATCCAAAAGGAAGCGATTACTCCAATAAATCCGATTAATTCGCAAGTGGCTGTGACGTACATGAGCCACATTGGATAGCCATAGTCATTCCAATGCTGAACCATTGTCTTTGAACTTGTAAATTTGTTGAAAATCGAAACGGAAAACAAACCAATACATACAATTTGGAAAAGTAAAATAGTGAAATGCATGATGGTGCCCTCCTCTGATAAGATAAGTAAGATGGGATGTCTTTGTAGGAGAGTATACTCAGGTTTTGATGAAAAAGATGTAGTCTAGACTACACTTACAAATTCTGGGGGTATTGTATGGAGAAAATAAAATATTTATCAAGAATACAGTTATTTAGTGAGCTTGAGGTAGAGGAATTAGAAAAAATCGAACCTGTTGCCCCGATTACAATCATGAAAAAAGGAACACTGATTACAACCCCGCATCAATCTCAAAAATTCCTGTATCTAATCAAATCGGGAAAGGTTCGCTTATATCAGATAACGTCAGAAGGAAGTGAACTAACTCTTGATGTATTAGGTGTTGGACATATATTTGGGGAAGTGGGTACGTTTACAACAGGGTCTGAAAATCTATATGCCCAAACATGGGAGGACTCCTTGATCTGTACGATCGATAAGACTGAGTTTGAGAACTTTTTGCAAAAAAAGCCTGATATTGCGTTAAAGTTTATTGAAATTTTGTCCAAACGTTTACAGGAGGTAGAGGAGCTGCTTGAATACATGGCATATGGAAGTGTTCGAAAACGCCTTCTATTTTTATTAAATAAACTATCGGATAAATTCGGAGTTAAAATATCTATGGAAGAGAGCTTGCATCAAGAAGAAGGCTGGATTCAACTTGATATAGCTGTTACCCATCAAGAATTAGCAACAATGATGGGCAGTATTCGTGAGACTGTGACGGGATTATTACAAGATTTCACAGCAGAAGGTATTATTCGGAAAGAAGGGCAGCGTAAACCTTTCCAAATCCATTACTCTCGATTAAAACAGGCATTAGCAAAAGACCAGATGAGGTAAGTAACTAAATAAAGGGTAATTTTCCTTTAATTTTCATTAATAAATTACTTATTTAACAATAATTTATCCACTATTCTTTATTTATATTTACAATAATATACAATTAAACTAGAATTATAGAGGAGTAATGAATGAAACCGAATACCGTTGTCGAATATTGTTCTGAGAAATTATGTCCTAAGGTGGGAATATGATGGAAGGAAATGGAGCAGTACTTTACTCCTCTCTAGGTGAATTAATAAAAAATAAAAGACAACAAGCAAATTTAAGTTTATCAGAATTGGGAAGGCTGTCAGGGGTTAGTAAGGGCGTACTCTCTAAAATTGAATCATGTGAAACCAAGAGACCAGAGCTTCGAACCATTAAGGCAATCACTACTGTACTAGTATTGCCATATGAAGAGATAATAGCGAATTATATCGAAATACAACAGCGTGTAGAAATTTTATATGAGCTTCTTTTAGAAATGATTGAACTATCTAATACAACGCTAATTAGTAAGGTTGCACAAAAAATTCTTGAAAATCCCCAAGAAGATACATATACGGCTTTAGAACGTCTTTATGACCTATGCAATAGCATCACTAGCGACGAGATTAAACTTATTCTCTATAGCGCTATCATTAAGTATGCGAGAGTACATGGAATCCCAAATTATATAGCCAAACCATCCCTACAAAAATACCTAATAGAGAGACAGGATTTCAAAAATTTAGAGGAGTCTTTTAAAATCGGGGAAGAAATTATTCATTATGCAGACTTTTTGTCCGAGGAAGAAAAAATCACTTTCTATTTTAGGATGGGTCTGCACGCATTTGCTATCAAAAAATATCAGCAATGTATTGAATTGACAAAAATGGGGCTTTTGCGAGATCACACCATAAATGAATTAAAGGTTAGAGCCTATCTGGCTATGATTAATGCTCTCTTATTATCAGGCAAATATGAAGAAGTCGAAAAACATCTTTCTACCTATAAAACATTTACATTCCATTTTGTGCATGAATCCGCGGCATTAACTGGTGCAATCGTAAAGGCAAAAAAGAAAGACTATGAAGCAGCCATTCCATTATTGCTAGATTGCTTACAAAATACGAGTGAGGATTCAAGAATTCATGCAGTAAATGAGTTAATTGAGTTGTATCTGCAAATGGAAAAATTCGATGCCATTGCAGAATTAGTGGCCCAGGAAGATAACTTTTTGAGGGTTGAATCGAAAACACCTTATAAATATTATTCAATAGGATTATATTACCAATATAAAGCAAACTATCAAATCTTAATTAAATCCTATCAAGAAGGATTGGATAGTTATCTTGCTAGCATGGAGATCTATGGCAAGATAAATGCTTATCAAGAAATTAATGACTGTATGAAGAGTATTCTCTCCTTTTATTTCTCTATGGAAAAATCTATAGATTTACAAATGGTACAGAAGCTTCAAGATGTATATAATAGGATTATACAGAATAAAGAAATTAATTAGCGTAGGAGGGATTGAGATGAAAAAGGCAATTATAACGATTTTCATGACTTTAGCATTGGTAACTTCTATTGGTTCTATTGATTCTTTCTCTCATGTCGCAGAAGCTAGTAAACCTCATGTTATTCAGTATGTATATGATCCAGGATTTTAATTGTATCTCTACTTAGAACGCTCTTAGGAGCGTTCTTTTTTATGGAAACATATTGGTCTATGAAACCAAACTCATCCATCTAACTTTTTTTACACATAAATTACAATATCAATGATATGATTATAGTGATTTATACAACTAGATTAGATTGGATGGTTTTGTCATGCAAAATTATAGAATGATTGTCCTCGATTTAGACGATACATTGCTTCAAGATGATCACACCATTTCAACTCGTACAAAAATTGCACTAATGAAGGCTCAAGAGGCTGGAGTAAAAGTAGTTCTTGCATCAGGTCGTCCCACGTACGCCATGACGCATATTGCTGAAGAGTTGGAGCTGGCAAAATACGGTAGCTTTATTTTGTCCTTCAACGGTGCAAAAATTATAAACTGGAAAACAAAAGAAGAGTTATTTAGTAGCACACTGCCAGTAGAAACCGTACATGAGCTATATGATATCAGTAAAAACGAGCAGGTTGGGATTCTCTCCTACGATGGGGATGATATCGTAGCTGAAACAGTGACTGCGTATACCCAAAAAGAGTCTGAGATTACGGGAATGAACATGAAAGAGGTAGAAAGCTTTAAGCAAGCAATCACACGACCAGTAGTAAAAGTCCTAATGGTAGACGATCCTGCTAAACTAGCAATTGTGGAAAGGAAACTGCAAAAACAGCTAGAGGGTCAATTGAGTGTAATGCGGTCGAAGCCGTTTTTCTTGGAGTTTACAGAAGCGGGTGTGGATAAAGGAACCAGCTTACATCAGCTCATTCATAAATTAGGAATTGAACAAGCAGAGGTTATTGCGATCGGTGACAGCTACAATGATCTTGCCATGATTAATTTTGCAGGGCTTGGTGTCGCAATGGGCAATGCGCCAGATGACATTAAGGAAATAGCAGACTATGTAACAGATACAAATATGAATCATGGTGTGGCAAAGGTTGTTGAGACCTTTATTTTAAATAAAATGCCACAAGCTTAGAAATCGTACTAATGATTTCTTTCCTGTACTTATATGAAAGAAGCGTCAGTGAACATTTTTGTTCCTTTGACGCTTCTTTTTATTGGTAATGTTTTTGACAAATTGTATTTTTTAGTACAGTGTTGACAGGAAAGCAATAGCAAACAAAGATTTATGCAAGGAAAGCCTTGTCTCCTGCCGAAGCAACGGTTGTTTGGGACGGCAATTTTCGAATCCTGATGATTCACCTAAGTGTCTGAATGATCAATTATTTCATTAAGAAAAGAATACATAGATTGCATCGATTGTCCCATTACGGTTTACCCCAGTGCAAGTGGGGGAAATTTTTCTCTCTTTAAAATGAACCAAAATACGAGAACTGGTGAATAAGGAGTGACAGGGAAAACGAGGAGGTTTTTTACGTGGAGGAAAATCATCATTTTCCAATAGCTAGAGAAGGAGGTTCAGTTGGTTTTGAAGCACTTGTTCAGCCTCACTTAACTACGGCATTTCGAGTCGCTTTTTTAATCGTCCATGATTACCATATCGCTCAGGATGCTGTTCAAGAAGCACTATGGGAGGCATATCAATCACTTTATCGCTATGATGAACGAAAAGGGACATCGTTTCGAGCTTGGTTTATGAAAATTGTGACACATCGGGCACTTAATCAGGTGCGTAGAAGGAAAAATACGGAAGAGTACGCAGAATCCATTGATCCTGACCAAAACCCATTGGAGAGCATTCTGCAAAAGGAGCAAGAGCAACAGATTTGGCGAGCAATCCAGTCAATGACGCCGAAGCATCGCTCCGCAGTGATTCTTTACTATTATGAACAGTTTAGTGTAGCTGAAATTGCAAAAATCCTTGGCGTGTTTGAGGGAACGGTAAAATCAAGGCTGCATAAGGCCAGAAAACTAATCGCTGAGAAAATACAAGCTGAAAAAGAACCACAGGTAATTTCCGAGATGGGAGTGATCATGCATGACTAATCTTGACAAACAGATTGCACAAACTCTAAAAAAGGTAGCTGGAGAATTGGATCAGCCTACTTTTGTGATGCCTGACCAGGCGGTGGCCTATAAAAGAAAAAGGTCGCGTTTACTAGGCACTTTGCTATTGCCAGTCTCAATTACCTGCGCTCTGCTGTTAACGGTATCGGTGGGTTCATATGTATCACCCACATTTGCAGCTTATGTAAAATCGTTATTTGAAGGCAGTTCTAATAAAGAGCTGCAAAATGCAGCAGAGGAGGGCTTTTCACAGAAGGTAAACGCCTCTGTTACGGATCAGGGCTATACTTTTGAAATAAAGGAAATATTGGCTGACCCAATGAGAATTGTGGCTGTATATTCGGTCAAGGATCAGCAGAATAACTTTATTCATCCTGATAAGATAAGTATATGGGATACAGAAGTAACAGATTTAAAAGGGAATCCATTTAAGAGAGTATCTAGCGAATTATATTCATTAGGATATTACGATGATAAATACGGCTATCTCACTCTGAAAAATCCAGTGGGGGAAAAACAACAGAAGCTTTTACTGAAAGTCAAGGGAAGTGAGATTGACTCTGTTAAAGGGGATTGGTCCTTACAGGTTCCTTTTGATTTAGAAAAATCAATTACGGCTTCAAAGGTGCTGCCAATGAATGGGATGTATACAACACCGCAGGGACTGCAAATCAATTTGAACAGCGTGATGTATTCACCGACTGCTGGGCGTGTCGAATATGAAACAAAATGGACGGAAGAGGCAAAGAAAAGATTAGTGCAGGAAAGCAAACAAGTGAAAGGAAAAATAGCTTCAGCTCCCCCTTATGTTCGCTATGATGATTATAAGCTGAATTTTCATGTTGAAAATGAAAAGGGAGAGAAAGTAAAGGACCTAAGTACGGAGATTGCTACTCCGCGCAAGTACCTAGATAAATATGGTCATTCTATCCGGAAGTACGGATTTGCTCCTCTGTCTCCAGATCATCAATATACACTAGTATTAGATTCTTTAGTAAAAACAGAACCGTATAAGCTGGACATATCATTTGAGCCGAAGCAGCTTGCCGATAAACCTGTAAGAGTAGATGAGGATGGCAAAACGATTGAGATCAAGTCAGTAACCTTTGACAAACCTCAAAATGAAGCATCTCCCAAGGATGAGAAGCATGCTACTATTACACTAGAGGCTTATTTAAAGGATATTGTTCAAATACCAAATACAATTTTAGTGGATGATGATACAGATAAAATTATTAATCACTTTGATTGGACGATAAAAGATGAGAAGGGCAAAATATACAATGTAACAGGCGGAGATTTTAAATTGTTAGGAAAGGACGAACAAGGCAGAAACCATATCCGAATGAAATTGCAAAGTTATGAAATGAAAGAACTTCCGCAAAAGATCAGCCTTATTTCCGAACTGGCAGAAAAGAGCTATGAGCTGGATTGGAGAGTACCATTGCCAATGCCAAAAGAAGATAAATGAGAAATAATGGTTGCGCGAAAAGTAATGGAGGCAAGAAAAATAATATTGAGCTGTGTATAAGCAGGAAAATGGACAGGAAAAATAGCCTGTCCATTTTTTTGATTGAATCCTATAGAGTGAATATTTCGGTAACACAAAAAGCAGGTAATCCACTTTATCGACCGCTTTAAAAAAATGCTACGAATTGAAATGAAGCTCAGTCTGAGCAAAGCGTATTACCTGTACCTCAAAATTGGTAATTAAAAGATAGGAAAATTCTGTATTATTGATATAATGACAGTAAGAATCGAACAATTATTTAATCTCCCTAAGGAAGACATCAAAGTTCAAGATTTTATGATTATGAAATAGGCAATATTATCGCGAAAATCGTTAAGCTTTTAACATGCATTGACAAGGGGATATGGCAATGAAATTGAATTTTTCTTTAGAAAGCTTTGTTCAGGGGAAATTTGGGCAATATTCGGTGTAGTTGCAGTAGTTGAGACTGGTTATTGGTATTTTTTACTACTAAAAGATTACAAGATAAACCGTAAGCATATATGAAAATATTCGAACATACCCACAAATGGATAAATACTGACAAGCGCTCCCTAATAATGATACCAAGACAGACATTTAGATAAGAATGATAAATAATAGGCCTAATAGCAAAAAAGCTATTAGGTTTACATGCATTATGCCTATTTATAAACCTCAATCAGTAAGTAAGTGTTGGATAGAATAAATGTTTCGTATAAAAAGTTCGATAATAAAAAGAGAAGGGTTGGGCAGTATTCCAATTTTAATATGGATAAGAGGTGTTTTTTATATGTCTAATCTTAATATTCCGATAAAAAATATATTTATCGACATTGTTTGATTTTTTTCGACAAAATTCAACATTTTTTTCAAAATAAGTATCGTTTTCAGCTTGGAGCATTATATAATTAAATTAGAAAATTCTACAATTAAGGAGAACCCCATGCGGATATTTCAAAACTTAAAAATAAGAACGAAATTATTACTCATCATTTTAACGTCTATCTTATCTTTTGTAGCTTTATCGTCATTAGGGTACAGCGGATTAAAAAAAGGGGACGAAGCTGCCTTAGGCATGTATGAGGATTGTTTACTTCCTATTCAGTGGTTAGGAGATTTAGAATCGAATTTCTTTAGGGTTCATATGAATGTTTTGGAATATATGATTACCACTGATGAAACAAGGAACAACGAACTTGATAAAATCATCAAGGAATTACGCGTGGAGAATGATGATTTACTCAAAAAATTGGAAAGCAGCCGTATTCCAGTGGAAGAAAAGGAATTATACGAAGAATTTAGAACTAGCTTTGACAAGCTGCGTGAATTTACAAGCAAAACGATTTCATTGGCTAGTCAAAATAAAAATGCAGAAGCGTATACGTATTACCTAGCCGAACTTCAGCCTTCACGAACAGATGCCATTGTTTCTCTTAACAAATTACTGACCTACTTGCAAGAAAAAGCAGATAAAATTCAAACTGAAAATTATCAGGAAGCCAATTTCACTATACTTATGTTTGGTATTGTAGCCTTACTAGTTGTTATCTTTATTAGTATGATAGGCTATATTATCAGCAAATCGATTAAGCATCCTATTGATCTACTAGAAGCAGATATGAAACAAGTAGCTCAAGGAGATTTAACCATTCGCACCTCCTATGAATCAAAAGATGAGATGGGAAGCATCGTCTCCTCTTTCAATGAAATGCTAGAAAATCTTCAGCAGTTGATGGGAAAAGTTCAAGCAGCAACAAACACCGTAATGGTTTCAACAGACAATATGCTACACGAAACACAAAATGTTTCTGCTATCTCTAGCAACGCTGTAGTTACCATTGATGAAATGAACCAACAAGTGCAAGGACAAATGTTAAGTATTCAGGAAAGTGCTAAGGCCATGGATGAAATGTCGACCGGAGTACAGCGAGTGGCCGAATCTGCTTCTACTGTTGCTGAATTAGCAATCACTACAGTGGAACAGGCGAGAGAGGGCAGTCAGGTAGTGGAGCAATTCATTACACAAATGGATACGATTCATAATTCTGTAGAGGAAACATCGGCTGTTATAAGCCGCTTGCTGGAAAATACACAGCAAATTGATAAAGCTTTGTTGTCTATTACAGATATTGCTGAACAGACAAATCTATTGGCGTTAAATGCGGCGATTGAGGCGGCGCGTGCCGGTGAATTTGGAAGAGGCTTCTCTGTAGTTGCAGACGAGGTGAGAAAGCTAGCGGAGGAATCCAAGCAATCGGCAAGTGAAATCAATCATTTGATTACTTATATCCAGCAGGATTCGAAGGATGCTGTTCATGTCATGGAGAAAGGACAGCAAGAGGCAAAACAAGGAATTATTACAGCCAATGAGGCAGGCAAAACCTTCAATGCTATTGTGGAAGAAATAAATGAAATCACGTATCAAATTCAAGAGGTATCTGCAACAACCGAAGAAATGTCAGCAGGAACCGAAGAAATAAATGCGTCGTTAGCAGAAATATCTTCTACTGCTACCCAGGTGGCTGGGTCTACAAATGAAACTGTACAATCAATTCAGGACCAATCGGCTTCTACCAATGAAATGGCTAATCATTCTATGAAAATGAATGAGACAGTTAAGGAACTTGAGAAGCTATTAGCACAATTTAAAATTCAGTAACTGATAACCTTTTCTCTAAAGGCAGGAACCGAAAAGATAGAAACAAAAACAAGCTGGCGGAATCTTAACTCTGCCAGCTTGTTTTTTTATTAGGCACCAAATTGCTTTTTTATCTATGGGTACTCGCTTACGGTAATGGGTCAAGACGTACCCAGCCAGAATTCCCGTTAAATGAGATTTGATGCCAACCGTTTTGATCAGCTATGCCCTGAATCGGGCTACCCTTTTTGATCTGGCCAATTACACCATATTCTTCACCTGGACCCGCATAAACCTTGATGGAATCCTCGGACGAGCCATTTCCCATCCCGTCTTTTTTGGAAGGAGAGGCTGGGTCATTATCGTGTGGGGAGGTTTCTTCTGCTCCCGACTCGGGTTTCTCATCTGTTACCGTGTCTGAATCTACATCAGGCTCAGTCTCGGGGGGCTGCGATAGATAATCCCTTATCTTTTCTTCATAGACAAGCCCATTATCCTCTAGCTTAAAGGCTGCTATTTCCTTTTCCCCTTTGCCCTCGGCATTTTCTAGAATTACGGAGCCTGTGCCTTCCACTGTAAATCCATCTGCCTCTACCTCAAATAGCTTCACCCAATCTTTTTTGGATAAATCGGGAACAAATCCATAGTATGTAGAGAGACGGTTTTTACCCGTTGCTTCCACAAGGAGGATGGGGGTCTCTTTACTAATTAATGTATCTGAGATATTGAGATTTTTGAGCTTTGTGTCCGTATGAAAAGACTCCTCTAAGTACAGAACAGAATGATCATCCGGCATTTTTGCTGCCAAATGAAGATGTTGATCTTCCTCTGAAATACCGGCTGTATAAACGACAGACCCCCAGCGCTTCTCTCCTGTGAGGACGAATTCAAACGATTTATCTGGATATTTTTCTTTCAATAGGCGAATTGGATCATGCTTGATCCAGCGGTCTTCTAATTCCGTTACGAGCCGGGATGTATCCTGAAGATCGCTTAGCTTTTGATACAGGTCACGTGCCTTTTCAAACTGGTTTGCTTTTGTGTAACGCTCCGCTTGCTTTAACTGAGAGGCGAGATGTTGATCAAGAAGGCTGATGGACTCCGAATCAGTAGGTAGCAAGTCACTAATCTGACGGTAAGCCTTTGCCTGCATGATAAATGTGTCTAGGTCCTTATTGCGAATCGAACGCTTGATCTGGGAGCTAGCATACTTTTCTAGTAAAGCAAGTAACCAATCACCTTGTATATCTACTTGCTTATAGGCACGTAAGCTTCTGGAGGCTGATTGGATTACCTGGTCGAAGGTACTTCTGTTTGTTACATCCCTGTATTTTTTTTGATCATAGGAACGAAAAAGGGAAATGAGCTCCTGTTTCTTCTGTTTTTCCCCGCCAAAAAATTCATCTGGAATAGCGGCCAAAGAATGAACAAAGCGTTCATCATAATAATTTTGCTGGGTCAGGTTTTCTTGCATAGATGTAGTATGGTTTTTTTTCATTGCAAGAAAGTAATTTTTTAAAGTAGCTTCGATTGCATGCTCTTCAGAAACTTGTGTGAAAAAATCTACGAATAGCTGTTCTTCCTGCTGGGCGTGCTGTTTAAAGGTGTGGTAGGTCGTATACAGCTCTAGCATATCTCCTACCTGATTATCTCCTGCGGCAGCATGAATCTGCTCAGAGATGGATTTTAGCTGTTGGCGAATGGAACGCAGTGCAGATAATGGCTTATCCCATGCTTCATCGCCATAGCTGATAGTAGTAATGGCTTGTGCTTTAGCGAAGCTTTCTTCGGCCGCAAGCAAATTTCTTTCCTGATAGTGCTTTTTTGCCTCTTCATATAAATTGATTTTTTTCAGGCTATATCTAATCTTGACACCCATGGCTATTAAAGCCAACAGGAATAAAATTAGCAGGATATTTCGTATCCAAAGTGATCGTTGATAGGCAGGGAGTAGTTTGCTAATAAATTTCTTCATAGCAATCCTTTCAGTTCGGGATCAAACGAGTAGTGCTGATCCACGTGTCTCTTGGTAGCTTCATATAATTTGGCCCACTGACTATTTTGATGGGCACTCACCATTTTAGCTAAACGAATCAAACGCTCCTTAGGCAAATATTCTATGAACTCAATAATAAAATCCTGATAGTGATCTATATGAGCTCGTACCCGTAAAGATGCCCCTGCCACCTGACCGAGGATTTGCGTACCATTACTTTCCTGAAGAATATACGATTTATTTGAAATAACATAATCTAAAACAGCTTGTTTTACTAACCATGGTTGGACTTTTAGTGCCTCATGAAGATAGGCAATAAAATGATAGTTGTAATCAGAAGGGATCAGCGTATCTAACTCTAATTCCATGTCCTTGCGAAGTACAAAGTGATTGAGATATTTGACCTTGAGGATTTTTACCAAATCAGAGTCGATAAAGTAGCCAACTTCCCTGATTTTTTCATAGGCATCCTTATATTTTTTTGCCTTTACATCAGCATCAATATCCTCTAGCTGTCGATAGAGAGCATTTTTCATATTTTCCTGCTCTGTTTTGATGAACTGTTCAAAATGAACTTTTTGTTCGTAGGAGCCATACCGCTTCTGCATGAGCCAAAAGAGCAAAAAGAGAAGAACGCCTCCACTACACGCAAGTACCAAATTCATTGTCGTATCAGCAAAAATAGCTGCGAGACAGACAAAGAGACCGATCCAAAGAAAGCGAATTTGAACGTGTCGTCTAGTAGTGGCTGCTGCGACAGCACGGATAGGCAGGAGTGTTACGTTTTTTTCGCAAAAGGGGCATTCCGTATCCCACAGCACAGAATAGGAATGACATTTTGGACAATATTTTAAACGCTCAAAGGCATGAGTTGTTTTGACAGTCTTTCTGAATTGAACACCAGTTTTTGTCTTCATTTTTGCTCACCTTCATTATTTAACAGCGCATGAAGATACTGATCCATCTCAGCTTCTGTTTTACTTTTTCGTTTGAATATCCATAGTTGAGTGAAACGATAGCCCAGTAGTACCAAAGAAATAGCTAAAAAGATATAAGTTATCATCTATCATTCTCCAAATATCAATGTCGAAATATGTAACATAATAGTACATACGTCCGTATAACGTTATATGGATCTTACATGGCTTTTCTCTTTTTAATTGTAAAATATAGTGGTAATCTTGTCATATAGTCACATTCTTTGCAATAGTTGTTCAAAAACTTGGATATTTTTTACAAAAAAATTAAGTAGCGGAGGTTCAATAGCATGCTTCAATGTAAGAGGTTTTTTCAGCATATATTGTGCGTGGGACTTCTGTTGACTTCTCTAACCACAGGTGCCACGTTTGGTTTTGCACAGACCGGTGGAGATAAAATGGACGCTGTGTTGGTTGTAGACGTCAGCAATTCCATGACCCAAAGTGATAAAAACAAAGTAAGTAACGAAGCAATGAAAATGTTTGTGGATATGACCTCTATTCAGGGGAATAAGATCGGGGTCATCGCATATACGGATAAAATTGAGCGCGAAAAGGCACTGATTGAGGTTAAATCCGATCAAGATAAGCAGCAAATCAAAGCTTTTATTGATAGCTTGCAAAAAGGTGCTTACACAGATATTTCTGTAGGGGTCGATGAAGCAGTAAAAATTTTAGATGCAGGACATGACCCGGCGCATTCTCCTATCGTTGTGCTGTTAGCAGATGGAAACAACTTTTTAAATAAGGACTCCAATCGCACACAGCAGATGTCTGATCAAAAATTGCAGGATGCGGTACAAATGGCCAAAAGCAAAGGGTACCCTATCTATACGATAGGACTTAATGCTGATGGACAATTGAACAGAACGACTTTGCAACAGATCGCGACAGAAACGAATGCCAAGTTCTTTGAAACAAGTACGGCTGACAAGTTACCACAAATTCTAAGCGAGATTTTTGCTAATCATCTGAAGCTGAAGGTTGTTCCGGTGAAAAGCATGACTTCAAATGGAGCCTTTCAGGACGTAACAATCTCGATACCTAACACCAATGTATTGGAAGCAAATATTTCGATCATGTCGAAGAATGCCGTACAGGTAAAGCTGTTTGATCCATCTGGCAAGTCGGTACCAGTTCCGTCTAATCAGGTTCATTTCTCGAAATCAAATGCATATTCCATGATTAAAATGCTAAAACCCCAGCAGGGAGATTGGAAGCTACAGGTCAAAGGAGCAGCCAAGGATAAGATTGATATCAACATGATCTTTAACTATGACGTGCAGCTCGCAATGGAACCGATCCCTACTAAGACATATAAAGCTGGCGATGATATCCAAATTAAAGCAGAACTAGTTAGTAATGGACAAAAAATAACTAGCACTGATCTTTACAAAAGCATGAAGGCAAAGCTACTCGTTAACGATGTAACAGACAACAAAACAAGTGAAATGGAACTAACGAATACAGGCAGTGGATTTACAGGTACCTTTTCTATCCCGGCTTCCCATCAATACGAGATTAAGGTGAAAGCGGAGGATAGCAGTTTTTATCGAGAAACACAGCCTGTTACTGTGAATGCAGCAAATGCAGGGGCAACGGGGTCACAGCAACCTCCAACTGCCCCAACAGGGGAAGAAAAGCCTTTTCCGTGGGTCATGACGATTGGTGGTACTTTGGGTCTGATTTTACTTATTGCGATTGCGTTATATGTACTATCCATGTGGAAAAAGGCAAACAAAGGATTTATGGGGCAAATGGCTATCGAAATTATCAATGAGGATACAGGCGAAAAGTCGAGTCCGCAGTATAAAAAACTAAATGCCTTTAAAGGAAAGGTTAAATTGCATCAATTGTTGCAGCTTACCCCAGAGTTTCAGGAGACAGACAAAATCATTTTTCTACCAGGCAAAAATGACACGCTTATCATTCAAAACAAATCTGATTGTCAGATTGAAAAGGCTGGAAGAGTACTAGATGCAAGTAAAGGAAGGGAATTAAAAAAGAACGATCGAATCAAGGTATCCCTTTCTGGTGTAAACAAATCAGTCTTTATTGACTATATCATCTAGGAGAGGATCGATTATATGAGAGCAGTTGTGAGAGAACATATTCAGCAGTTGGATGTATCTTTAGGCGGGGGAATCGTTAGTGAGAAGATTCGTGTAGATACGATTGATAACCCGATGCTGGTTATTGGTTTAGGTGGAACGGGGATTGATGCGTTGCTCCGTTTAAAATATCAGGTAAACAGACGTTTCAAGCTACCGGTGGATTCTTTATCGAAAAAACGGAAGGAAAAACCGGATAATATTGAGTTTGTCGCTTTTGAAACAAATGAGCATGATCGCAACAAGCGTTACAAGGGTATTGGTCTTGATCCTATTTCGGAATTTGTGTTGCTTTCTAATCCGGAGATTGGCGGAGTATTGCAGAATAGAAGCATTTTAGAACCATACATTACGGATTGGCTTTCACCTGAGCTGACGATCACAGATGGAATCAGTGGAGCATCAGGGGTTAGACAGGCGGGGCGCTTGCTATTATTTACTAAAATTACACAGGTCGTCCAAACCCTTGAGAAAAAGATTAAGATGCTTACCGAGGGCACTAATAAGAAGCTGATCGTATTTATCTTAACGGGTATCTCAGGCGGAACCGGCAGTGGCTGCTTCATGGATATTGCCTATATTGTTCGCGGTATTTTAGAACGAGAATTTGGCAGTGCAGGAGTCGATAAGGTTAACTCGCTTGGCTATCTGTTTACACCAGATGTTAACTTGTCGAATAAAAGCCTCAGCTCGCATACGCGCGATTACATCATGAAAAATGGTTATGCTGCGTTAAAAGAGCTGGATTATTGGATGAATGCAGACGAACGTATGGATCGCTTTAAGCAGCAATATGGCAACGCCTTACATGTCTCTTCCCCAATGCCTCCATTCAATTTGTGCCACCTTATTTCGGCAACAAATCTTGAGGGTAAAGCATTAGAAAATGCCTACGATTATTGCATGAATGTTACGGCTGAGAATATTACCAACTTCATGGCTAGTGAAGAAAAACGGTCGGGCGAAGAGTTTGCGATTCATGATTATATTAGTAATATTCGTACCAACATTAATCAGATGCCAAAAGCATATGCGGCTAACTACCAATATAACGTCATAGGTGCTTCGTCTGCGGTACTGCCGATTGAAGAGATGACTACTTATTTGGCATACCGATTGTTTAAAAAGATGGAAAATATGTTTGTCGCCGCTCCTACACAGGAAGATGTAGAAAAATTTGCTCGCAAATTAGGCATCGATATCGACTCGATTTCCAAGAGATTTGAGGAGCGGGTTCCAGAACCTATTCCAGGCTACGAAAATAGTGAGCGTCTCAGCTATAGCAATGTCATTAGCCAACAGGTCGTAAGTATCGATCATGAGCTGGAGCAGGGCTATCTGGCTAAAGCGAGAGAGGAATACATCAAATGTAAAAAACAGCTTCCAGGCGAGCTGACCACTACATTTGGTGAAATGATTACAAGAGTATTTTTACATGCACAGCAAGGGCCGTTTTTTGCATCGAGTCTGATTCATTCCGAGCAGGGCTTTTCCTTGCTTAAAATGATACTCTCTTATATCGAGAGCTTAAAACTAAATCTAGAGAGCTTCCCAAGAGAAATTGAGGGAGCGCGCGAAACAGCTAATGAGAAGCTAGGTGATGCTCGCAGTGCCTTTATTTCAAAGGAAAAGAAGAAAAATAGCTATTTGGAAGCAAAAATCACCGAATACCAGCTTCTTGCAGATCATGAAAAGCTAGAGCAAATGATCGAGTTCTACGAGGAGCTATACCGCCGATTAAGTGATGAAAACAATCGGATTTACAGTGTATTTACGGAGATTTTAAATACGCTCAACCAAATTTTTGAAAAGAACGGTGACATCCTCATCAACGGTGGGGAGGAGATGGATCGTACCGGAAATAAAACGTATTACTGGAATATTGTGAGCGTACCTGATATTGCGAAGGTTATAGCAAACACTATTGATGAAAAGGATACAGATGATTTAATACGTGATTTCACTGCTGAATTGCTGAAGCGCTCGGATCACTGGATCAAGGAAACGGAAGTAGATATCGTCGGTGCTATTTCAGACTTTTTATCCGATAAGTTCAGCCATCTGATTACAACGTCGATGGAAGAGTTTTTGCTGATGAAATACGGGCAGGACGAAACGCTAGATCGTATCGTAGAACGAAAAATAGCTAGTAAATTAGATGAAGAAGCTATTCCAGTTTTCCACCTCAGCAATAATCTGGGCAATATGAATTTCCCTTCGTGGGGCTTTGTTTCGGTGCCACTTCAGGCTCCGTCTATTTTGAAGGGGATCAAGAACTATCAAAATACGTCAATCAGCGGCTCTCGTTTTACAGTGAAGGAGAGCGGAGTTAAAAATCGTATTTTCTGGTTGAATACAAAAAATGGTGTTCCTTTGTTTGCTTATACACCGCTCAAAGTGTATGAGGAAAGCTATGAACGAACCATTCTTGAAAAAGAGGGTGTCGGTCGTCACTTAGTTCAATCAGAAAAGAATAACTGGACGTACCTACCATCTCCTATTCCAGAGAAATCTTGGGGAGAAACGTATCTGAATGTACGTGTAAAAGAGTACAATGCTAGGATTCGTGAGCTATTTGACAGAGCTGTTCGTTTCGGGTGCATCATCGAAAAAGACAGTGAAAATCAAACAAGCAACCGATACGACTGTATCATTACCAAGCCGTTCGAAATCACTGCCTTCTTGGCTACATACAAGCTGGACAAAGATCCATCTAAAGGTAGCCCAGGGGAGATTAAGAGATGTCTTACTGAATTGAAGGACTTTATGGAACAGGGATTGGAGCAGGAGTATACAAAGGATTTGTTTGGCAGCATCAACGATGAGATGGCCAAGGAAAATTTAATCCGCTCTCCAGAACTTATTCGTCTCCTTCAGCAGGAAGTGCGTAAATACGAAGATATCGAGAGTAAAATCAGTGAGCTAGAACAGATCATCCAATCGATTCAAGGTGAGGAAGAGCTGCTAAATCGTTTCATTGAAGCACTATACACAGGTACTATTTGTAAAAAGGGTGCCTTGTATGTGTATGATAAGGACGAGGAAGAAGAGGCTTGGGAGCCTTTCGTCAATCTGATGAAGGTGAACAAGCATGTAGAGTTTGCGATCTACAATCAATATCGCAATTTGGATGGTAAACAAATGACTGCTCTTCAACGCAAAGCGAGTAAACGAAGCGACCAGATGACATCAGCAGTTGATACGCAGGAATTGTTAACGAAGCTAGAGGAAATCACTGTTGCTTTTCAGGAAGCGAAGAACGAGCTTGAGTACGATCGCGATGACTATGTAAACGGGGAAGACATGTATCGTTTTTATAAAAAAGCGTGGTCGAAAGTAAACGATATGCGCAAAACATTACAATAATTCATTAGGGGAGAAAAGCATGAGGGATTTGATTGAACAGTTCGCAACTCACTATGTGTCGGATTTAGAAAAACAACTGGATAGTGAGAACGGACAGCGTAGCATTCAGAACCCTGTGCTTTTTCTCTTTTTAGGTGATAAGAGCTTAGAGGCACTCCAGTCGATTTATGCTACCAATGAACAAAAGTGGCAAAATAGCGAGGGAGTGCTCTATGTTCACGCCTGTTCGGAAGATACTCTACAGCGTGCGAATGTGTATAACTGCCGCTTGCCGCAGCCTTCTGCTGATAAAAAAACGATGCGGGCTTCTCTCTATGACATGTTTTATCAAGATGAATCATTGTTGATTGAACTAAATAAAATGATGAAGATGGTAAGTGTTCGTGTAGCAGAAATGGGTAAGCTATTTACTTATCACCAACAAATGAATATTGCAGTAGTCACCAGAGCAGATGATATTGCTAATGTGCTGTTACCGGAATTTACGCTGCTTGTAAAGAGCTATCTTAGTGAATTATTTAAAAATGTCTCGTTGGATTTGTATGTTTTGATACAGGAAAAGAACAATGGCCAGGAATTTGGATTTTCTACGTCAATAGGAGTTAGCTTCTTGGATGAATTAAATGAATATCAACAGCCTGATTACCAATTCTGCGCTGATCTTCAGATGACAGAGGATCGAGTGAAGCTGGCTGTGGAGCATACTAGTTCTCCGCTTTATTCACTTGTGTATATCCTAAGTGATAAGAATGAGCAGGGAATGTTCATTGATAACGGTAAGGAAGATAATTATGAGTTGATTAGCGATATCGTGCTGCTCAACAATAAACGAGTGGAATCAGAAGTATACGAAGGCAGTGAAAGCTATAATCGCACACAATTTATCCACAATATTACCGGGGTTACTGGACGACCTACATTTGCTTCAGCCGGGCTCTCCAAAGTAAAGCGACCTACTCACGCTATTGCACATACTGTACTTGCAAAGGTGTATGATCACTTTCTAGAACGTTTGAAGCAAAATGGCACGCATGATGTTTCAGAAGTACTAGAGAGACTGGAGATCACAGACTCGCAGATTCTACAAAAAGTGAAGTCAGTTTTACCGGATGAGAGCAAATTAGAAGAGATGACAGGTTTGATGACTTCGGGCGTTAGCTACAAAGAGCTTACGAGCATGACTCTTAAAGAGGCAGAGGTAGCATTGTTCGAGGATAGCAGTCAGACCTTTTTTGCAACGAATTTTGTGCTTGCCGCGCGTTCAAAACGGGATTCTTCTGAACAAAAGCATAAGCTCACTCAGCTTATTAGAGAAGAGATTCTTGAAAATCCCAAATACGGATTATATGCTGCCTACCAATTAACCTTGGGATCTGATGCTAAGAAGAGCCTTGCTAATGTCTTGCGTTCCAGAATCAGAGATACAATTCGACAGCTAGAGTATTGCAAGGATCAGCTAGAGGATCTTTATCGTCAGCGGGTTGACCGACAAGAGATAAAAACGGGTGGTCTTTTCACACGAGATAAAGAGCGTGTACGAAATTTTATACGGCATTTTTTCCCGGTCATTTATGGAAAGAAGTATGAGATTTTAGGATTGGAAATGGAAATAGAGCTTCTAACCGATTATGAAAGACAATTGGAGGACATTCATCAGAAGCTAAGACAACAGGTCATGCAGCTTGAAGAAATCAAGGTTCAAGTCAGTGAGATGTCGCGAAAAAGCATCCGAGAGGCTGTAGACTATCTAGACAAAAACATAGAGGAATACTACGGAGCTGTTGTACAGGAATCGATTGAAATAGTAGAAGCCAAACGAGGAACTGGCTTTTACTTTGAGGATAAATACATGGGGGGCATTTCTTTCCTATTAGATAAAGGAGTTACTGAAATGATCCAGCGGCTATGTGACATGTGCCGTAAAGAGATTATGACCAGTGAGCCGTTCTCCCTTTCCTTTGAGGATGAACTCCTGGCAAGAGCGAATGTGACGGCGGCTTACGACAACAGGACTGTTTTGACCCGAGAGCAGCTATACAGAGATTTGGCTTTAGAGTTGGAAAGCAGATCATCTGTCCATATAGAAGTCTTTCAATTTATGCAAAAGTATAGATATGAGGAAAAATACTTTTTTGCTGATTATAAGAATGATTTTGTTCAATATGTATTTCGAACTGAGCAGGGAATGCGGACCTATAAGCAGGGGTGCATTCATGAAGCAAACAAAAGTGGGATTGAGAAAATCAAGCTCATGGGTGGTTTCGGCATAGAAGACCTCATGTATTACCGCAATAATAGGAAATATTATGAATCCTATCGGGAAAATGGATTTTTATTTCGCCGACAAGGAGGGGGGCAATTGTCATGAGTCAAAAAAAAATCAGTCTGCTCATGGTTTTCTGTAGCTTGATAGGTGGAGTAATCGGCTTTGTAGTAGGCGAAATGATTGTAAACCTTTTGTCTAATGAACTACCTCAGTGGGTGGTTATGGGACTTTATTTTGGACAGTATGCTTTATTTGTTGGACTTATGTGTTTAATAGCTGAATTAATTTCACCCCGATTAAACGGGCAGGGCTGGAGACAGCGCTATGTCGGATTCTCATGGAAGATGCTTGTACCGAGTACCTTTATCATGCTAGGTGTAGTTGCTATGCTATTACAATTTTTCTATGGGACAAATTTTCAGAAGGCGTCGGGTTCAAACAACATTGTTATGCTGCTGGACATTTCCTCCAGCATGCAGGAATCGGATAAGGATAATCAGCTTTTTAAATCAGCAGCCGATGTGGTTCGTAGAATGGATGCTAATACAAGAGTAGCGGTCATCACCTTTAATCAACAAGCGAGCGTGCTACAGCCCTTGGTGCTCTTGAACAATCAAAAGGTAAGAGATGATGTTATACAAAAGCTGAATAGTCATGAGGGTCCTTCTGGTGGCACTGATATAGAGGAGGCATTGCAAACCGCTTTAAACCATATAAACAGGGAAACAAACAATTCTGGTAATAACACGGTTATTCTCATGTCAGATGGCTATAGTGATGTGGATTTAGATAAGTCTCTTCAGCCATTCAAACAATCTCAAATCATTGTTCATACAGTGGGGATGAGTACGGTCAGCGCAGATGGAACACAGTTGTTGAAGCGCATTGCAGAAGAGACCAATGGTAATTACTACGATATTGAACATACAGATCAAATCACAGGTGTGTTCGGCCAAATTTATGATATGAGTCGTCAGGATCGTGAGCTTGTAAAGGAAAGAGTAGGCGCAACGGAACATAGCCTTTTCTATGCAATACTGCGTGTCGTGAGCTTGCTTGTGATTGGAGCATTGTTAGGTTTGGCAGTAGGACTATTCTTTGATAACAAATATATAGCCAAGGGCTTCACTTTAGGAGGAATCGTGTCTGGTCTTCTTGCTGGATTGATTCTTGAGAAGGGATTGGCATCCGGCATGTATCCAGCTATGGGGATTCGCCTTGTAGCTGACTTGCTGTTAGCTGCTGTCATGCCTTTGTTTACGATTTTTATCCCTATGCCTAACCAAGCTCTAGCCTCTGAGAAAAGTCGGTTTACCGGTGGCAGATATTTATCGGCAAAAAACAAGGAAGCTAAGCAGATCAGTACTAATAAGTTTGATAGGTAGAGTAGGAGTATGATGTGAAATGAGCAGAACGGAAGAATTATCCATTGCGCTGATTAAGGATGTCACCTCCCACATGCAGGGGAACGAATGCGTGATAAATTGGTACTGGGCAGAATCCGTTCCCTGCGTCTACGTGTACAAATCCCGATTTGAGACACCGTTTCATCCTGACCAGATCAATGAGAAGGATATGAAGCTATATACACGTGAGGAGTACAAGGTGCATCAGGGATATCGTGAATATATTGATGGATATGGAAGATATACGTATCGAATTTTTCCGTGCCAGCTACAGAATGGCAGACCGGTTATGCTAATTCCGGAGGGTAAGGATCACGTCGCTCACGTTAGTTCCGGTAAAGCTAAAATCTATTATTCCTTTAAAAGAGGGAAGAAATGGTTTAGTCAGTATCAAACTTTACAGATTCGCATTTTTTCGGAGATTCTTATTCCCAAGGAAGCTTTATGCTATGTAAAAAAGGAAGGCTCTCCTCCAGCGAATAAGGATGATGGCACGCAGTATGCTTTTATCCGTGATCTTGAACCAGGAGAAAACGTTATGCCTGAAATCGAGATCAAGAAAAAGGATTACATTCGCCTCTTTTTGACAGACGGAAAAAAATACGGGCAGAGCTATGAGCTGATTCCTGAATAGGAGGGAACCAACGTGTTTACATTTTTGAAAAATATGTTTGAGAAAAAACAGCCAGTCAAGGAACGGCTTCCTTTTTATGATATTGTTTGTCCCTATTGTTTTGCGAAGTATTCCCCCGATCAGGTAGTATTTAGAGCCACGCATCATCGTGATGATGACGAAAATTATGCTTTGCAGGAAGATGAGATTCTAAACCAGTACAGAGATAAATTTGGGCTTGATGCGATCGAGGAGCTGGAAGCAGTAATTGACCCGGCTACGATACCGCAGGAAAATCAGCTTTATGTTGATCAGGTTTTGGCAGGGCTGACTGATCGTTACGGTATGGTTACCAAACGCAGACTTTGCCCGAAATGTCATAATGAACTTCCGATTACAGCCGGAAAAGCACCAAGTAATATTATTTCCATCGTGGGTGCCTCACAAGTAGGCAAGTCTGTCTATATGACATCGCTGATTCACACCCTACAAAATACAACGGCAAATCATTTTAATGCTGCCTGCATGCCATTAAACGCACAGATTAGTCGCAAGTTCCGGGAAAATTACGAGGCCCCTTTATTTGAGAGAGGCCAATTGCTTGACTCTACACAAAAGGAAAAGCGGCAGGAGCCATTTATTTTTCAGTTTATTTTTAAGGATAGTGAACAAGCCCCGCTCATTCTAGTGTTTTTTGATGTTGCGGGTGAGGGAATGGTAGATCGTGAATATTTGGAGCTATATGCATCCCACGTGAAAAATTCCTCAGGCATTCTATTCCTTGTCGATCCGCTGCAAATTAGAACGATACGCGACAAGATCATGTTTAATGTAGGCGATGAGCCAGGGGAGTTTACTGCTAGATATGATGAGCCTCGTGAAGTGCTCATTACCCTATTTGAGAACTTTATCGGATATGAGGAGCACAGCAAAACCAATATACCGACTGCTGTTGTACTGACCAAAAGCGATATGCTACACATGCTGAAGGAAGACGATAGTGAGTATATTAAATCAAACAGCAATGTGTTTCGAAATTTCGTTCATAAACAGTATCTGAACACGAGTGAATTCGAAAATATCAATGGAGAGATAAGGCGCTTCATTGAAAAAGTAGATCGACCTTTTAAGGATGCACTGGAGGTTTATTTTACAAATACGGCTTATTTTGCTGTATCTGCGCTGGGAAGTAACCCGGTTAACCAAAAGGTGACTGGCGTAGTGACGCCTGTTCGTGTAGATGAACCGTTTATTTGGCTGTTACATCAATTGGATTATATTGATGGGAGGGAGCAATAGTGGGACGGCAGCATATTCAACAGCAGTACTATACGCGAGGGCGGCAAGGGATTTTCCGCTCAAACGAAGGATACGACACCGTCTCTAAATCTGCTTCTCTGGACAATTCATTTATCAAGAAGACGCTTCATCCGTTTTGTGTCTATAATGCTCCTAAAGAGCTGCAGGAAAAGGGAGAAACACAGGTAGAGAAGTATCCAGAGGCACTTTTCTGTTTTCGCGCTGAATCAGGCGAGATGGTCATTGGGAAAAGCGTTTATGTAGGAGCAGACTTTACAGGACAGCGGAACACATTCTTTACCCATAATTATGTGATCCCAAGTGTGCAACGAGATGAATTTTGTAAAACGCCAGCAAAAATTTTCGGCATCAATTCCTTTGTAAATCATCATGAGGAAACAGACGGGAAAGAGTTGCCTGAGTTAGAGGATTTACCATATCAGAGTCTTAGCACTGGTGATAAAAAGCAGATTCTAGCGCGGTTAGGGATTGATGAGCAAGCCTTTAAACAGCTTCTATTCGCTACCATGAGCTCTCTATCAACGAAGAAAAAGGTATTTATTAGCTTGGATGTTGATATCAGTGAGACCTCTAAAGCTGCTGCTCAATTATTAGAGATTCTGTATGGCTGCTTGCCTTATGAGATGCGTAGACAATTTGGGTTCCTTACTTATACAAATGAACCAGAAAGTAAAAAGTATCTCCACGTTATTTTTGTTGAAAAGGGTAGCATTAGGTCTGGTAACGGACATATGAATAAAGATTTTCTGTTTGATTTTGCAAACCAATCGATACTTCATGCTGATATCCAAGGTAAGCACGAGTATCTTAGCTTTGCGTGGACGAATTTGAATGAAGCAGTTGTGCTCAAGTCGTTTTACGAGTTCGTTGACGAAATTCTTGCAGGAGAGGATCCTGCTAAGGGTTTGAGCATTGCCACGTATTATGAATTATGTACGCTGTTTTTGATAGAAACAGGTAAACTGAGCGTCTATGAACGCAATAAAGCGGCGGTATGGCAGGTACTCCTACATTACCTTCGTAATGAACGCTTAATAAACAAACAGAGATTATTTGCGTTGTTTGGACTTTTATTTGGGACGGAAAAAACGGCTGTTACTTCCAAGAGCCTGCCCTCCGTCGAACTGATTACCTTGATCTGTGAAGCGTATAACGTTGTTGAGAATCAAGATACCCGCAAAGAGATCGTGATGTACCTGATGGATGTTCTTCTGAAGGGGAAAAGCTCTCAGCAAACAGAGTATGTTGAGCAGGTATACAAGCAACTCTCAGGTAATCATGAATTGTTTACGTTTATGATGAATACCATTTTGAGCTATGAAAAGGTTGTGAAGCCTTTATTTGAGGAATATGTAGCTCAACGCTTAGCAAACTGCTACAAACTAGATGATGCAGTCAAGGAAATGAGCTTTTGGGCTGTTCATGCTTCCCAAGCTCTGCAGAATCCTTTTTTCATGAATAGTACGGAGCAAAAATTGCTGAGCTTATTTAAAGAGGAGAAACGAAAGGTAGAAGCGGCACTGTCGGTTCATCAAACGTTGGGTAAGTGGCGAGTCGGTCACAGTTATACGAGCAGGGTGTTAGAAGAGCTAGACAAAAGTTTACTGAAGCATCTTTCTTTGGAGGTCTTATCCAAGGAGGATGTTAAGAAGATTGTTTCTTTGTTTGAGCATAAACCGCAAAGCTTTTTCACAGCACTAGATTCACAGAGCGAATATAAGCTGGAACTACTAATGAACGTCTTTTCTCTAGAAACAGAGACGGGGACGCCTTTGCCCGAAGAATTTTATCGGAATTGGGATGCGGCTGACATCCAAATCCAGCAGAAGCTGATTCGCAAGATGGTAGTCAGTCCATTAGATGAAGGCAGTTTCCCAAAGATAGCGCTTATTTTTTATCGTGGCGATTCCCAGAATTCGCATACCGCGTTTGATTTTGACAGCATGCTTACTTTTGTTCGGCAGCATGGGGGAGAAGAAACTGCCTATCTGTTCATTCGGTGGTTCGTAAAGCAAAGGATGTTTCTGATAGATAGAAAGCTTGTCCCTTCTTATCGTCACGTCTTGAAGCAATATCTATTGCATGATAACGCTAAAAGACTACGGGATAAAGAATGGCGAAAACGTTGGTACGCTATTCGTAACCCGGAATTTAGAGAAATACTGCATGAGGCAGAGAGTGAGTCGTCAAATGCTGTATCGAGATTCTTTCGCCAAAACAAGGGCATGGCTGTGATCGGGTTGCTAGCGATGCTTACGGTAGGTACAGTTGGAGGGGTAATGCTTTATTCCAAAAGCCAGGCTCCTATTCCAGCGACCCTTCCTGCTGCAGTAACAACACCTGTTACTAGTGAAGAAGAGGATGCTACACCGATATTTGTGGAAAAGGGACAAGCTGAATCAATAGACAACACACCAATCTATATGCTATTGCAGCCAAATGTGAAACCGGTGAACATATCGTCTGTCCCAGCTAAATAGAGCAGGTATAAAAAATAGAAGCAGGTAAGGCCAAAGAGCCCTACCTATAAAAAAGAGGACTAGTCAATTCATTTGGACTGGTCTTCTTTTTTTATAGAAAGCTCAAATTCTCCATTATGATTCGGGATTTAATCCATGGCTGTCGCGTCTCTATTTCAACTACTATTTATAAAGACATGATGAGAAGGGGGATAAGGAGATGAGAGAGGTCTTCGTTACAGAAACGGTGGGAGACAGGGAAATTATGATTTACTTGCCTCCTACTTATGAAGCCGGGGGGAGCTTTCCTGTGGTATACGTACAGGATGGCAGCTATTTGGTCCATACATGCATGAATTTGCTGGAGCATCTTTTCATTACCAAGGAGCTGCCCGAAATGATTTTCGTGTGTATTCCACCGCACAATCGAAATGATGAATATACGCCATGGCCTGCAAAAGCACTGTTTAGCAGCTACCCTGATTTTGGTGGTAAGGGCGCAGAGTACCTTTCTTACGTTGTTCATACGTTAAAGCCTCATGTAGATTCCGTTTATCGAACAAAAGCGGAAGCGGAGCATACGGGAATAATCGGCGGCTCTTTTGGCGGAATGATTTCATTATATGCCGCTTACCTGTATCCTGAAGTATTTGGACGTATAGGATTGCTATCTGCCTCCGTATGGTTTGAAGGACTGCTAGATTATATCCGTGACCATCAGATTGGTTCTGGTAAGCAACGAATGTACATGTATGTAGGAAGTCTGGAAGGCATCTATAAGAAAAACATTCAGGCTAATATGGTTGAGTATACGTATAAGGCTCATGAGTTTTTAATCGGAAATGGATTTCCAAAGGAGCAATTGAAGCTCGTGGTAGAAGAAGGCGGGACGCATGACGGGCTTTTCTTTATTAAGCACTTTCCACAGGCGATGAAATGGCTGTTTACATCGTAAATAAAAAAACTGAACTAGTATGTAAAACTGATATTAACTCGTCGATTCTATTCGCCAATGAGATGAATGCTTGGATAGTAAAATTACATCATGAGGATTGATTGTCAAATGAAATAGATTGAGAGAAGATACGGTCATTATGCTATCTTCTCTTTTTTATTTTATTGATATGGGCACTCACATGTTCCATGTAAAATAACGAGTTTAGTGTGGAATATTTTGTCTATTTATCGTGTCAAAAATTAGAATGCATGAAGGACGATTTGTGTCAGAGTCTTATTGACACATAGAGCCTATACATACAATATTGGGTAATCTATTAATCTGGGGTGTGATTCTCAGAACTAAGAATAAAAATTTTCTGAAAAGTGGTGGATTTCGGCAAAAAATTATAAGACAACTGAGAACGATTTTCGAATATAATGATGAAAGGCAGTTAGGAAGGAAAAGCACGATTAGTTACGAGTTGAACGTAACGTTATATGTCGCTAACAAAGAGAGGGTTAACAACAATCAAAACCTTTGCATTGTTATAGTGTACTATAGATGGGCATGAATCATCTTCCCCCTTTGATTCGGAATCCATGCGTTACTGTAAAAGTAAAGATTCAAAGAGAGGAAGATTACTATTAGCGTGAAGCTGGAAAAACAAGTTAATTGGAGAAAGAAAATCGCCCCCTATGAAAAATCCCAGATTAAGTATAGTGTACGACAGCTAATCAATACGTTGATCCCATTTTGTCTGCTTTGGTATGGTGCATATCTATGTTTATCTGTATCATACTGGTTGAGTCTAGTATTGATTGTCCCTGCTGGAGGTTTTCTCATTCGTATATTTATTATCTTTCATGATTGTTGCCACTACTCTTTCTTTAAAAATCGGAAGGCAAACGAGATTGTTGGTTTGATTACAGGGATTCTAACATGTTGCCCCTATGAGCAATGGAAGAGATCCCACTCTATACATCACGCGACAAGCAGTAATTTAAATAAACGAGGCACGGGAGATGTATGGACACTCACAGTAGATGAGTACGTAGCCTTGTCACCTAGTAAGCGGTTGTTCTATCGGTTGTATCGGAATCCATTCATCATGTTTGGTCTAGGCCCTATCTATATATTTTTGATTAATTACCGATTTAACCGCAAAGGTGTAGGGCAAAAGGAACGCCTTAATACGTATATAACCAATCTAGGCATCGTTTCCCTATCGGGTGTACTGTGCTGGACTTTAGGTTGGCAAGCGTTTTTGCTCATTCAGGGACCGATCTTTCTTATCTCAGGTGCAGCAGGTGTATGGTTGTTTTATGTACAGCATCAGTTTGAGGATACGTATTTTGAACAAGAAGAGAACTGGGATTATGTAAAAGCGGCCTTACAGGGAAGCTCCTTTTACAAATTGCCAAAGGTCCTGCATTGGATTACAGGTAATATTGGCTTTCACCATATTCACCATTTAAGTCCGCGTGTACCTAACTATTACTTGGCTTCGGCTTATAAGAATAATGCCTTCTTACAGGACGTGAGAAGCATTACATTGCTATCAAGTCTGAGATCACTCCGCTTCCGACTGTGGAGTGAGGAAAGCAAGAAATTCGTGGGGTTTAAAGATGTACACCACAGGATCATGAAAAATAATTTGGAAAAAACCAGTTAATTCAAAAGAGTACCATGTAAAGTCATGAAATAAAAACCTAGCACCGATCAATAGGTACAAAACAAGTACCTGAATGATGGGCTAGGTTTTGTTGTAGTTGTTATGAAGTCGTCTGTTCTGCAAACCAATCGTTATCAAGCATGTCCTGTACGCGTTTGGAGATTGTTCCGGCAGAGACATTATATTTGCTTGCTAATGCCGCCTGAGTGATGGGAATATCCATAATCGTCGCAATCGAATATTCAATCGAAGCTTCTATGATTCCAGCTTTTCGGATTACGGGATGGGTAGCATGAGCGTATTTATGCCATAAATTGATGGCCGCAGCAATGATGTCAGGCTTGTAATCTGCCTGCATATTCTTCACAATATTGTGGGCTGTAGTTATATAATCCTCGTTATCCCATGTTAAATCTAAATCAATATATTTATGCAACAATTGATTGGTTCCTGTTGATGATGAATGAAGGAAATCGCGTTGCTCATCTTTAGGTAAACAACATTTTTTATATTTTTTGCCACTCCCACATGGGCAAAGTGAGTTTCTGCCAATATCCAAAATAACCACTTCCTTTTTATAACCTGATTGTTAATAATATGTAGTATAACATATAAAAAAACCATTCCTCGACTGATGACGAAGAATGGTCTTTGTTTTTGTTAAACCTGTAAGGTCCATATTCCTGCACACTCTGGTACCTGTAGGAGCGATTGGCTAGCCACTTTTTCTGCTAGCTCCTCTCCAAAGAAAAACCTTGTCAGGTCTGTAGCTTCTTCTACACTCTCAAAATGATAATCCAATCTAATCCAAGAAAAGGAAAAGCCATAATCTTGTTCAAGTGATCTGTAATAATCCTGTAAAAATACCGGGGGATGCGGAGTTTCATATCCGGTCCCCATTGTTTCCAAAATAATAGCTGTACCGCCAGGGCGAAGGACGCGTTTCATTTCCTCCATTACCTGCTTGATATTATGCTTCCAAGTAGGATCGGCAGAGCTTGCTAGGTAGCCAATGCTCCAGCCTGATACTAATAGATCAGCAGAGTCATTAGCTGCGGGAAGAGCGCGGTGATCAGCCACCTGTGTTTTCCAATTGTGAAGACCGGCTTGCTTTAATTTGTGTGCTGTTATTTGCAGCATAGCTTCGGATGCATCGAGAGCAACGATTGATTTAGCATGCTTAGCTAGCGCTGTAGTAAGTCTGCCTGTACCGGCTCCCAGATCAATAATGTCTGTATTTTCAATCGGTGTTATCTGGTTCATTACAGCATAGAGACTTGGTTGCTTTGAAATTAATCGTTCGTATTTCTCGGCTTGATTCTGATAGATATCGGGATGATTTGGTTGTGCCATGCATAGTCCTCCTCATATGTTGTTGGACTTTAGCATAAGGCTTGACGTTACGAGAAGGTCAATACCAAGGGACACATCTCTATCTGATCGGGACGGCATACATGACATAGAGTAGCTCATGTAGTTTCTGGTGCTTCACAATATATCCATTGCGAGTAAACCAATCGAGAAGCTGTTCGCTATTTGCATAATATTTATCCTGAATAGCTGTATAGATGTCTCTTTTCCCCTGTTTCAGCAACCCATCTAGGTATTGCTTTTTATGTCTTTCATTTTTAAACATCAAATCGGTTATACAAATCCGGCCGCGTGGCTGTAAGACTCGGCGCATTTCGTCTAATGCCATCAGCTTTTGAGCATCTGTAATATGGTGGAAGGCAAAGCTGGTCACAATAAAATCAAACTGATTGTCCAGGTAGGGAATGGCTAGGAAATTGCCCAGTTTCGTTTCCATTTGTGGATACTTGCGTTTGCATTGCTTCAGCATTTCTTTTGATTGATCGACACCTGCCATCCGGATGCCTTTATCTATAAAGCGTGCTGCTAAATTCCCCGTACCTGTGCCCATGTCCAATCCTCTTTCCTTAGGAATAGGATCGACCCATTGAAGCGTTATATCCAGTGCTTCCTCGTAGTTTTGGTAGACATGAAAGCTCTGTTCGTTACGCAAGACGTGCACATCATGGGTTCTAGCCTGATGATCAAAATTCCACTTATCATGCCAGTTTTTGCGTAAGTCTCTAAGACGTTTAGAGCCTTCTGCCAGAGTAAAAATCTGCTCCAACGACAGTTCCTTGTTTTGTACCAAGCGTTCTATCATTTGATCGGTTGTACGAATGTTTTCCTTCAGCTCCAGCCATTGTGCAAACATGACATACCGCTGTAGCTCCAAGTAATATTGAAGCTCGTCATGATTGCCCTCATCGATTTGCTTTAGGGCCACTTTAATATCAGGAATAGACATCCCCACTTCCCGTAAGGCAATAATGGTTTGCAGGCGCCAGACGTCTTTCTCTGTAAAATCACGATAGTTGTTCTCCTGATTTTTAGCTGGTGTTAATAATCCCTTTTCTTCATAAAAGCGAATGGCTCGTGGAGAAATAGTAAGTTTGTCTGATATTTCCTTGATTTGCATCTGTCAGTCACCTACCCAAGATTATTGAAACAATAACGCAGGGGAAACGTCGAAAGCACGAAAGCTCGCGAAACTACTTCTATGTCAGAATAAAAAAATGGTAATCATCATCGAAAAATAATCCATAGTGTTAGCTTGTAAACCAAGGAACCTAGCTTAAAGAGAGTGCTTTGACCCAGTTGGTTACGAGCCTTCCGATTGCTAGAAATTGCTTTTCTGCTATCTAGTTTACTAGTTATTTCATATTCGTGCATCAGCTTCCCATTTGAGGTAGATCGTTGCCTAGGGGAGGCCTTTTTTGGACGGATATTTTATTCTTGAAAATATTTATAAAATTTAAAATTAAATCTGTAACAGTTTGTCTATGGATTTTGTTACTATTTTGTACGATTAAAGTAATGTACAAGAAAATTTCGATATACGGATATCACAGAAAGTGGAGGGATTAATTTGAGTTTTAGGCTTCAGTTTAAATCGATTAAAGCGCAACTGCTTTTTATCATTGGTGGGTTGCTTATTACCACATGTATTGGGCTTACATTGTTAGCTTATTTTACCGCTCAAAAACAAATTGAAAATACAGCCGAAACGATGCTTTCTCCTCTTGCCCAGCAAACGGCCAATTATTATGAGGATAAGCTAAAAAATGAGGTAACATTTATTGAGGGAGTAGCATCCCGCAAGGAAATCGAAAATTACCAAGCCAACCCACAGGAAGCTCAAGATAGTGTTTCTAGGCTGATAAAAAAACGTGGGGCAAGTAAATGGGGAATTGCTGATCTCTCCGGAAAAGTAGTTTTAGGACCTCAATCGAATACGAGTATCGCACAGCGAGACTATTTTAAGAAAGCCCTTGCTGGTCATTCCAATACTTCAGATGTGATTGTCTCCATGGAAGATAATTCGTTAATCATCATTTTCGGAACTCCTATCTACTTAGAAGGAAAAATAAATAGCGTGTTGTACATGGAGTATAAAGTTGATAAATTATTGGAAATGATTTCAGACCTTACTTTTAGTAAAACAGGACGAGCTTATGTGCTTAATAAACAAGGAACGGTAGTAGCCCATGAAGATATGGAGTTAGTTTTTGCCCAAGAGAACGTAATAAAAGCGGCTGAAACTGATCCAGCGCTCCGTGATTTGGCTGAGCTCGAACAAAAAATGATCAGTGGGGTCAATGGTACAGGGTCTTACGAATATAACGGCGTAAATAAATATGTAGGCTTTGCCCCTATTCCACTTACTGGCGGCGGACTTGCTATCTATATTGAGCAGAATGACCTGTTGAATGGAACTGTTGTCATGCGCAACTATTTATTCGCTATTTCCTCCGTCTTCCTGCTTCTTGGAGGTATTGCGGTTTATTACTACTCTTATTCTCTATCACGTTCGATTCAAGGCTTCAAAAATATCTTTTCCTTCATGGCTAAAGGTGAGCTATGTACCGCTATTGATCAGAAGCTACTAAACCGCCGTGATGAAATCGGTGATATGTCACACATGCTCGAGGATATGAAACAATCCTTTAGTGGCTTAATTGGCGTTATTCAAAAGCAGTCCACTGAAATTGATCGTTCCTCCCATACTCTAAGCAATATTTCGCAAGAGATGAGTACAGCGACAGAAACGGTTTCCAATTCAATTCAAGAGGTAGCTGCTGGAGTAACTTCTCAAACAGAAGAGCTTGTCGAAATCAGTGAAATTCTGACCTCGTATGGCAAAGGCTTAGATGATATGGTAGCCTCTATCGAGGATGTGGACCACAACGGGAAAAACATTCATGCAAGAGCAAGTGAAAGCAATGAAAACATGGACAAATTGATTGTATCGGTAGATCAGGTGAATCAAATTTTCAAAGAATTTATTGATAGAATCGTTGCAGCAAATGAAAATTTAAACGGTGTGCATCATATTACGACTGCCATCAATGAGATTGCCGAACAAACAAACCTATTGGCTTTAAATGCGGCTATAGAAGCTGCACGTGCAGGTGAGTCGGGACGAGGCTTCGCTGTAGTAGCAGATGAGGTGCGCAAATTAGCAGAGCAATCTCGCCAATCAGCTCAAATGATTGCCGATATGATTACCTCTGTCTCCTCTGATTCCGATCAGATGCTAGAAAATGCAAGATCAATGAGTCAAGCTATGTCTGGTCAAAAAGAGGAAATGGATTTGGCAATGAGCTCCTTCCGTGAAATTATTCGCGAAATAGAGAACATCAATCCGAAGCTGGAGCAAATTAGCTACTCTGCACAAGAAATGCAAAAACAAAAAGAAGAGATTTTAGAAAAAGTAGAAACAAGCTCTAGCATTTCTGAAGAAGTAGCTGCTTCCTCGGAAGAAATCGCTGCAACCTCTGAACAAGCTTCTGCAGCAGCTCAGGAAGTTCATGCAACGGCAAGTTCGCTTGCAGGCATGACAAAGCAAATGCAGGAGGAATTAGAGCGTTTTAAAGTGTAAGGATTATTCCATGAAAGCAGACTTGCTAGAAATAGAGTGTTTGCAATAGATTTTACCAACTGATATTGATTTGCAGATGACTGCTTCTCTCTTGAAGAGGAGCAGTTTTTTATTTTCTGACCAACACTCCTTCTGGCATATATATGAGATATGCCCACATTGACAGTCTTGCTCCACCGTATAGATTCAGTAGTATTTGGAAATCACTACCTGCTGTCAAAAACGATCGAGTATTTACTATGGATAAAAACTCCTCTGTATTTAATGACCCAATTTCGTTAGGGGGGGGGCAGCTTGATTTTATTGTCGAGAGGCTTACGAAGTAATTGCATATGATAGATAGACCCCCAACATACAAAACCCCCTCCTGCGCCCTTTTAAAATGGACGAGGAGGGGGTTTTGCGTACTTCCTATTTTCCTTTGCTATTTACCGTAATAGCTTCTTAGCAAATCGGCGATTCCAAGCGGGTTCTTACGAAGATCCTTAGCGCTAAAGAATACATCGCCCTTTACCTGAGGGAACTGAGTATTAAACTGCAATTGATTAATAATCTCCTGAGCTGATTGCCAGCCTGCTTCCTTTGTTCCCAGCTTATAAGGAGAATGCCCTACATATAGCTTCACATTGGTTCCATTCACTTCATTAGCCCACCAATTAACGAGCTTGTCGTACTGGGCGGCAGAGAAGGAGAAGCTCCAGTAGATTTGCGGCATAACATAATCAATCCAGCCTTGCTTAATCCATGTACGAACGTCTGCATGCATATTGTCATAAGCAGTCACGCCGGCTTTTGTGTCCGATCCGGTACTGTCCATCGATTTATTGCGCCATACACCAAATGGACTTATACCATATTGTACTTGTGGCTTAGCGCTATGAATGGCTTCCCCTAATTGACGAACAAATTGATTAATATTATCGCGGCGCCACTCCGCTTTTGTGGCAAACGAGTTGAAGTTATAAGCCTTGAAGGTGGCGTCATCAGGGAATACCCCGTCAGATGGATAGAAGTAATCGTCCAGATGAACTCCATCGATTTGGTATCGGTTGACTACCTCCATAATTTCCGTGATGATTTGTTGACGTGCTTCAGGTATTCCCGGGTTAATGTAGAGCTTGTTTTTCGCATTAATGATCCACTCTGGATGGAGCTTTGCTACATGGTTAGCAGCTAATTGATCGGTTTTTGCATCAACGTTAGCTCTAAAAGGGTTAAACCAAGCATGAAACTCCATACCGCGTTTATGTGTTTCTTCAATCATAAAAGCAAGAGGATCATAGCCTGGGTCTTTTCCCTGTGTTCCTGTCAGGTATTTAGACCATGGAACTAGTGTTGATGGATAAAAGGCATCTGCAGAAGGACGAACCTGGACAAATACAGTATTTAAGCCCATTCCCTGTATAGAGTCTAGCAATTGTATGTACTCTTGTTGTTGTTTGCCCATATTGCTGTAGGAAGCGGCGGAAGGCCAATCTAAATTATAAACGGTAGATACCCAGACACCTCGCAAAGAACGATCGATGGTAGTAGGCACTCCGGGAATAGGAGTGAAATCAGGGTTTGTATTTTCAGGACTGATGACATTGCCAGGATATTCAGGGTATAGTCCGTTTCCCGGTCCTGCAATGTCTGGTGGCGGCAACTGATTAGAATTAGCTTGGTTACCTGATTGCAGTGTGATGGTTTGTGTAGGCTGATCCCAAGCTACTTGAAGACCTAATTGTTGACTTACAAAGCGCAGCGGAACGATGACACGACCTTGCTTGTTTACTACGGAAGAGTCTAAGTGAACTTTCGATCCGTTTACCGTTGCATAATTTTGCTTTACGGTCATGCTTATGTTGGTGTCTGGCTTACGAATTGTCACGGTTTGCTTAGATTGATCCCAATTGGCCTGAGCACCTAGGCCTTCGCTGATAACACGAAGCGGAACCATGGTGACATTTACTTTTGGAATGATGTACGGTGGAACATCACTATTTATTCTTTGTCCATCCAGGTAGATACTAATCCCCTGGGAAGCCTGAGCTTGCACCGACTGGCCCATCATGGGGACGCATAGTGTGAACAAAAGAAGCAGGGCGAATAACTGGCGAAGCTTCATTCTTACAATCCTCCCGAATCAATAGATTTTTTTAAAAAAATGCTCTATTAGCTTTAGACGTTCTAGTAGGAAACTTTGTTACGTTTATTTACCAGAACAAGTAGAAAAAATTAGGTAGAACATGGACAACAGAGAGGAACAGGATTACTGCTTTATGTAGCTCGATATGGAGAGTAGCTTTCATTTTATTTAAAAATTCTAATAAAAAGAAAATTCTTTGTATTTTTCTGTAGAATCGGGTAGGTTCTCTTTACGATACGAAATATAAAACCATAAATAAGGGGGATTCTGGTTGATTAGCTTTCATCAAGTGAACAAACATTATGGAAATTTCCACGTGCTTAAAAACATTAATCTTCACATCAACCAGGGAGAGGTTGTCGTGGTCATCGGACCTTCCGGGTCTGGGAAAAGCACATTGGTTCGCTGTATGAATCGCCTAGAAACGATTTCAAATGGAGAACTGATTGTAGACAACATCAAGGTCAATGACAAAAATACCGACATTAATCGGCTTCGTCGAGATATCGGTATGGTGTTTCAGCATTTTAACCTGTATCCGCACAAGACTGTGTTGCAAAACATCACATTAGCTCCCATTAAGGTGTTGGGGATTTCTGAGAAAGAAGCAAAAGAGACTGCGATGTCTTATTTAGAGAAAGTCGGGATACCTGATAAAGCGGATAAGCTGCCATCCCAATTATCCGGAGGTCAGCAACAACGTGTCGCCATTGCTCGCGGGCTAGCCATGAAGCCCAAAATCATGCTGTTCGATGAGCCTACATCTGCACTTGACCCGGAAACGATCGGAGAGGTTCTTGATGTAATGAAAAAGCTCGCTAAAGAAGGAATGACGATGGTCGTGGTAACACATGAAATGGGCTTCGCGCGTGAGGTGGCTGATCGAATTGTCTTTATGGATCAAGGCCAAATATTGGAGGAAGCGCATCCCGATCAGTTCTTTGCCAATCCGCGCGAGGAGCGGGCCCAGTTATTTTTAAGCCGGATTTTAAATCATTAATCTTTTCGAGATAAAAATAAGGAAAAGGGGTAATCAAATGAAAGCAAATAAAACCTGGAAAAAAGTATTGGGTGTAGGCTTGGCAGTGATGTTGAGCGCAACAGCATTAGCAGCATGCGGGTCTAGTAAAACACAGGATGGGGCTAGCTCATCAGGAAAGGCCGCAGCGACTAGTACAGTAGCTAAGATTAAAGAGCGAGGCAAGTACGTAGTCGGGGTTAAGTATGATTTGAATTTATTTGGGTTAAAAGATCCAGCCACGGGGAATGTCGAAGGCTTTGATATTGATATAGCGAAGGCAATTGCTAAAAAAATTCTAGGCGATGAAAATAAAATTGAATTGAAGGAAGTAACCTCTAAGACTCGTATTCCGATGTTAAAAAACGGAGAGATTGATTCCATTATTGCAACGATGACAATTACTGAAGAACGCAAGAAGGAAGTCGATTTCTCTGACGTATACTTCATGGCCGGTCAGTCCTTCCTTGTGAAGAAAGACAGCACCATCAAAGGTCTGGAGGATTTTACAAAGGGTAAAAAAGTAGTGACGGCAAAGGGTTCTACTTCAGCCAAAAACATACGTGAAAATGCTCCAGAGGCAGAGGTTCTTGAATTTGAAAACTATGCAGAAGCCTTTACCGCATTAAAGGCAGGTCAAGGTGATGCGTTAACTACAGATAATGCTTTGTTATACGGAATGGCTAAACAAGATCCGAATTTCCGTGTCGTAGAGGGAACATTTACTGAAGAACCATATGGAATTGCTTTGCCAAAGGGTGATGCGGAATTCGTAGCATTGGTCAACGATCTCCTAAAGGAAATGAAGCAAAATGGTGAATATGACAAGCTTTACGAAAAATGGATTGGCGAAAAGCCAAAAAATTAGAACCAAGTGATTTGAAGACCTGAATGGAATGGGCGTCCTCCCTACCGCTCATTCCTTTATGTCATGAAGATAAAGGGGGATTACAGCAGAGATGATCGATTTTTCTATTCTTTTAGAGCACTCCGATCTATTTATAGAAGGCTTTGGAAATACGCTTAAAGCGAGTGTGCTGGCATTAGCGGGAAGCTTGTTATTAGGGACAATTATTGCCGTTTTTTGCATTGCACCAGTACGCCCACTAAATTGGATAGGGGTAGCATATGTAGAATTTATTCGAAATATTCCCCTCCTTCTGGTTGTGTTTTTATTTTTTGTGGGGTTACCTGCATTGGGAATTGTATTAAAACCGTTTCTGGCTGGCACGCTGGGGCTTACAGTCTACACAGCGGCGTTTATTGCAGAAACGATACGCGCAGGGATCATGGCTATACCTAAGGGGCAGAGTGAGGCAGCGCGTTCGTCAGGCCTTACTTACGTACAAACCATGCGCTACATTATCTTGCCGCAGGCGTTTAAAGTTGTAATTCCACCCATGGGGAATCAATTTATCAATCTGGTGAAAAATTCCTCGATACTTGGGGTTATTGCTGGCCTTGATTTAATGTATTTTGGTGATCTGATATCAGCCGAGACCTTTGTTACATTTGATGTATATATATTTGTTGCTATTTTTTATCTCATGATAACTCTGCCGCTAAGCTTCCTCGTAGGATATCTGGAGCGACGCTTGGCGAGCCATAAATAAAGGGGAGGGCATATATGGATTTTATCGGAGCATACTCTCCTCAGTATCTTGTCTTTTTGGTAGAGGGCTTTGGGGTTACGCTCAAAGTAGCATTCATTTCGATTGTCTTGAGCTTTGCTATTGCGATTATTATCGGAACCTTGCGATATGCTCGGATTCCTGTTGTGTCACAGGCGCTTGCTACGGCGATTGAGCTTATTCGTAATTTGCCGCTTCTGTTAATCATTTTTTTCACGTATTTTGCCTTGCCAGAGGTTGGCTTAAAGCTGGATAAGGTAGCAGCGGCTATTTTAGCATTGGTAATTTTTGAAGCGGCTATGCTGTCTGAAATTGTTCGCAGCGGTTTGAATTCCGTTGATAGGGGGCAGATAGAAGCGGCGCGTTCATCCGGTCTATCTTATATGCAGACACTTTGGCATGTGGTGCTTCCGCAAGCTCTGCGTAAAATGGTTCCGCCAATTGTAAGTCAATTTATCTCCTTACTTAAGGATACATCGCTTGCAGTTGTTATTGCGCTGCCAGAATTAATGAACCATGCCCAAATTATTAACGGCCGAAACGTTAATTATGTGATACCAACCTTTTTGATGGTGGCGATGATGTATTTTATAGTGAATTACAGCTTGTCACGTGTCTCTAAACGCTTAGAAAATAAACATATATAAAGGAAATGGTTTTGCACATCTCTTTTTCCTAGTAAAATAGGGGAAAGAGATTTTTCTTTTTTTAAGAAAAGGAGGTTTTATGCGCGAACGTCTTCTGTTATTGCTGATCATTATGCTAGCAACCGCCTTTTTTGGAGAGATGAAAGTGAATCCGTTTGGAGGACCATTTCGGTTTTCGTTAGGGATTGCTGCCTTCTTCTTCGGGTTATTGTGGTTCCAGTCTGTGCCGGTATTGCTGATTGGATTGTTAACTGGTGTGTTTACTATGTGGTTTCGGGTAGGCTTGGACATTGTGGCATACGGGACAGCCTGGCAAGAAAGCTTGTTCATTCATTTGCCCTCCGCCTTTTATTATGGTAGCTTCACGTTATTGTTTCAGATAGTAAGCGCCCGCCGCTATGTAGAATCTCCGGTACTGTTAGGTTTGATAGGCGCTACGATAGACTGCGCTTCAAATTTAGTAGAGCTGTGGGTACGTGAGATAAGTGGAGTAGCTCCTGCTAGTTGGGGAGAAAGTATATTGGTGCTTTTGTTCTTTGGAGCCCTGCGCAGCTTCTTTGCGGTGGGTCTATATAATAGCTTTTCCATTCGCCAAGTACGAGCGGTAGGGGAAGTTAGACAGCAGGAGCTGGAACGGCTGCGAATGATTAACACCGGCTTGTATGAGGAAACCTTTTACCTGCGTAAATCCATGACGCAATTAGAGGAAATTACCAGAGAGAGCTATCAATTATATTGCCAGCTTTTATCGTCAGAAAATACTGAATCATCAAGAGCCTTACACATAGCCGAGCATGTGCATGAGGTAAAAAAGGATTCCCAACGCATGCTGGCTGGGTTATTAAAAATTATTAATCAAAAGGAATTAGCGCCTCAGTTATCCATATCGGAATTATGTGGTTTAGTTATACGCGCAAATCAGAAGTATGCCGAAATGATGGGAAAGAGGATACAGTTCACCGAGAAGTGCGATGTTAATCTGTCCACTAGTCAAATCTATGAGCTACTCTCTGTGTTAAATAATCTGGTAGCCAATGCAGTAGAGGCTATTCCTATTGAAGGGAAAATTGAGCTTTCGGTGGGTTTTGATAAGAGAGAAATTATTTTTCATGTTAGGGACAATGGGGCGGGTATTTTGCATGAAGATCGGGAATGGGTGTTTGAACTAGGCTATACCACAAAGTATGACAGAGAAGGAAAGCCCTCTACAGGCATAGGCCTTACGCATGCAAAAGGCATTATTCATAGCTTGGATGGTACACTCAGGATCATACATGAATCAGAACCAATCACACATTTTGAGGTGAGAATACCAACCGATCAGTTGCTAAGAGAGGAGGGGGGCTTATGCTTCGGTTTTTCCTAATTGAGGATGATGCTGTTGTACGCAGAATGCTGGAGAGACTGATTCATGAAAGTAAGCTGGGGGAAATCATTGGACAAGCCAGCGATGGTATCCATGTCTCTATTGACCAATTATATGGTGTAGACGTTGTTTTAATTGACTTATTAATGCCAGGGATGGATGGAATACAGACGATTAAAAAGCTTCAAGGGGAGGGCTTTACCGGTAAATTTATCATGGTATCTCAGGTAGAAAATAAAGAAATGATCGGGGAAGCGTACTTACAAGGAATAGATACCTTTATTCAAAAGCCGATTAATAAGCTTGAGGTGCTTTCCGTATTAAAACGGGTAGCCGACCATCTCTCATTGGAAGCATCCTTACAATCTATTCGCAAATCGCTTCAGATATTGGATATTAAGGGGAAGGAACAGATGAATCAGCGGTATCAAGGCTTTCATGCACCACGTCTTGGATCGTTTGAACAGAACCATCTGGAACAAAATGCACGCCAGCTCTTACTACAGCTAGGAATTGCAGGTGAGGCAGGGGCACGTGATCTTTTTGCCATGATTCAATGGCTGGCTACGGAAGAACGTGGGGGGCATTTATTGCGGGATATGCAGCTAAAGGAGCTGTATGCCCGGGTATTGCAGAGAATGTCCAATAAAATAGATGAGCAGGTACTTGTAAAAGAAGTTCGGGCTATGGAGCAGCGGATTCGCCGAATGGTGCTACAGGCCTTTACACATTTATCCTCGTTAGGATTAACCGATTATGCGAATCCTACATTTGAACATTTTGCTCCTCGCTTATTTGATTTCAAAGAGGTGAGATTGCGAATGAAGGAGCTTGAAGCCGGCGAAAAAACTACGAAATGTCGCATAAATGTAAGGAAGTTTTTATCTGTATTTTTTATGGAAACAAAAAAATGAGGGATGTCTCCATCATAAGAGACGTCCCTCATCCTTTATTTTTAAACCACTGTTATGCTAGTTTTTCTTTTTGCTTCTTTTGTCCCATTTGAATAAGGATTAGGAAGGCACTAGCTGCAATACCGCCAGCTAGCATTAGCATGAAGCCCCCATCCCAGCCGGAAGCATCAACTAAAAATCCGATTACGGCATTAGCTACGAAGCTACCGCCTACATAACCGAACAATCCTGTCATACCTACTGCTGTACCTACAGCGAACTTTGGTACGAAGTCGATAGCGGATAGCCCGATTAAAAATTGTGGTACATAGATCAAACAACCGATAACAGACACCGCAATACTGATTGCTAGTATGTTGGAAGATTTCCAATATACCAATGTTGCAAGAACAACGCCTACCATACTAATGATACATAGTGGCATACGATTACCTTTAAACACACGGTCGCTCAACCAACCAACAAGTAGAGAGCTTGGGATCGCAGCCCATTCAAATGCAAGATATGCCATATGGGATTGTGCTTGCGTAAAGCTTTTTACATCAGTTAGGTATAGAGGAACCCAGTTCAATACACCGAAGCGAATCAAGTAAACAAATGCGTTAGCAAAGCAGAGGAACCACACAAATTTGTTTTTCACAACATATTTCATCAAGATCTCTTTAGGAGATAGATCAGTGCCATTTGATTCATCTTTTACATCATCATAATCGTTACGATACTCGTCAATTGGCGGAAGTCCGCAAGATTGAGGTGTATCTTTACCGCAGAACCAAACAAAGATTGCAATAAGAATAGCTAGAGCTGCTGGGAAGATGTATACACCTGCTTGCCAGAAATGTGTACCGAAAATACCTAGACCCACACCAACGATTGGAGCGATGATACCGCCACCAATATTATGAGAGCAATTCCAGATACCCATTTTTGTTCCGCGTTCTTTCTTGGAGAACCACTTTGCCATTACGATACTGCATGGAGGAGCCCCCATACCTTGGAACATACCATTCATGAACAATAAAACGATAAACAGACCAAAGCTAGAAGTGAAACCAAAGCAAATGTTAGCCAAAGCAGACAGTACTAAACCAAAAGCAATAAAGCGTTGTGTATGAGCTTTGTCTGCCAGGTTACCCATAAAGAATTTACTTACGCCATAGGTAATAGCCATAACAGAGCTTAATAGACCGATTTGAGTTGTAGTAAAACCAAAGTCACTTTTTAAGTAGGTTGTAGAAAGTGCGAAGTTACTACGAACTAAATAATAACCAGCATAACCGATGAAAATTCCGATCAATGTACGGATACGGAAGATCTTGTACATCTTAGCGATCATATGTTCAGGTAGACGAGGTGCGGCTGGAGCTTGCTTTAACCATCCAAACATGAATCATTCTCCTTGAGGTTGTTTTGTATCTCGTAATTTGTTCCAAAGTTTGATGATGGTATCATGCCATTTCATAGACTCATGAATCTGTATAACATCCATATTCAACCTATTCATCTTTTCTTGTTGTACGGTAGGAATCCCGTATGATACACGTTCTAATACCTTTGCTGCTTGTTTGGACAACGAATAATCAATAAATAAATCAGCAACAAGTCCGTTTGGTGCATGCTTAATCTTAGAGAGAGCATTGACAGCTAATCCTGTATCTTCAGGGACAATGCTGATCAGTGGGAAGCCGGCTTCGCGCAGCTTTCGCTGATCCCCGAGGAAGTTAATTCCAATCAGATACTCTCCAGAACTTACTAACTGTGCCGGCATGTAGCCGTTTACAGTTAGAGCAGCTATATTTGGATGTAAACGTGTAATATAGTCGATTGCCTGCTTTTCACCTAATGTTTCAAACAAGGATAAAATAAACGTGTAGGCCGTGCCGGAGAAATTAGGGTTGGACATCACGATTTGGTTCTTATATGCAGGATGCAGCAAATCGGCCCATTTTGTTGGGAATGATAATCCTAACGGTTCAATCTCTTTGTGCCAGCGGTCTGCGTTAATAGCGATAGATAACTGTTCGATCTCATAGCCGTACCAGTAACCATCCTCATCCTTTGTTTCTACGGGAATGTGGGCGCCGTTCTTGCTGATAACGGGCTCTGACAGCTTCTCATTTTTCATTGTGATATGAGCGTCGACCGTGCCGCCGATAACTAAATCAGCTTGAGGGTTATTTTTCTCCTGTGCAACCCGGCGCAGAATGTCTTCTGTGGATAAACGCATGAATTCATACGTACAGCCGGTTTCTTGGCAAAAGGATGATAGCAAAGCATTTCCTACTTCTTCACGAGAAGCAACATAGGCAACAAGGTGATGACCTTTTAAACGAGGAATCCCATGTTTATCATAGGTAATAGGATTCACTTCTTTGGAACAACTAACAAGTAATAAGGAACAAATACTTAACAGCAAGAAAAAGAATAAACGTTTCGTCATCATAGATCAGCCTTTACTTTCTTTATAAGAGTTCTGCTAAACGCCCAGTCATATAGATGGAATTCCCATTATCATCGCCTAAATACTGAACAATAAAGTATTTCTCATAAACGATAAAAGTAAGAATATCGTTACGGTCATTACTTTTCTGCTTGCCATTCTTATAGACGGTGATGATACCGAGCGGCTGCTGTTTCTGGAAGGTGAGCTGCTGAATTTCGGATGTATCCTTAATTTCGTACGATTGCTTTAGTTTTTCAATCAAGAAAACCTTTTCATGAATGCGTTTGCCGGGATCGGCCACCGTTTTTTTGATAAAAACGTCCTTAGCCTTTTGGGTAAACTCAGCAAACTGGTTCGATGAATAAAACAAGCGAAGCAGGTGTGTCCGAAAAGCAGATAAAATGGGAGTATCATACTTCTGGCCATACGTTAGCTCATCGAAGGTAAAAGCATTTTCTAACTGAAATCTATGCTCAACTCCATTAAGATAACGGATCTTGCCGGAAAACATGGTCACTCTCTTATCTCCTGAAACAACGAGCGGATCATTTTCTTTTTTAATAAGATCAATGTAAGAAATGATTGAGTATAGCAAAACCTCATCAGTAATGTTTACGACTCCCCATTTTTCGTGGTGTATAATCGCTTCCACGGGCAAGGAATCGCTTACTTTTTTCAACACTTCATTCTGATCTTCTATCACGACTACTTTCCGATAGAGATTTTCTTGCAGGGAGTAGCCAAGGGAAGATAAGAGTATAAGCATGATGATGAAAAGCAAAGCTGGTCCTAATATTTTTTTCATGTTTCTTGCTCTCCTCATAAGATAACCAACGATTATTTCGGAATTACATCTCAATTGTTTCATAAATGTATTATTTAAGCGGTTTCACTTAGCAATATGTTCCAATCCGGCGGGGGTAGGGAAAAGTAAACGTACGGTTGTACCGGTTATTTCGTCAGAAGCAATATCCATGCTGCCACCCTGTTTTTTCATAAGCTCCCGGCATAATAACAACCCGAAGCCATTGCCGAAACTAGACTGAAGCGCTTCATTCGGTGGTGCGTGTTTAAATTGGTCAAGCATTTCCTCACTGATTCCAATGCCATCATCGTGTATAACAAGGGTTAAGCTATGTTCAGCGATTTCCACATGAAACTCAAGGAAGGATGCCTCACTATATTTAATCGCATTGTCTAATAGGTTTAAAAAAATCTGCTTCGTTTTATCCTGATCAGCTACTATTTTTGCAGATTCGACATGATTGTAAATCGTGATCTTGTATTTATTCAATCTTGGTTGGACACTAAAAACAGCTTCTTTTAAAATCGGTTGAATATCACATATCGTAGGCGAGACGTTAAATTGACTGTTTCCATATTTAGAGGTTTTCAGCAATTCTTCTACCAATGCAAGCAGGCGTTCGCTTTCGATAGAAATGTGCCTTAGACAATCCTTTACGTCTTGTTTATTTTCTAATCGGGGAATTAAATTGGCGTACCCCATAATGGCAGTCAGCGGCGTTTTTAATTCATGGGTGACCCGATCTAAAAAATCCTTTTGTTTTACCTTTTCCTCTTGAAGCTGAGTTATGTGCAGTTCAATGGCATGGGCCATCACATTAAACGATTGGGAAAGCTGCTTAATCTCTTCATAATCCTGTAGCTCGATTTTGCATTGGTACTTTCCATTGGCTAATTGCTGGGCCATGTCGCGTAATTTCTCAATCGGTCTGCTCAAAGAAATGGCAAATCTATGAGCAAAGAGTGCTACAGCAACAAACATGAGAATACAAGAAATCATAAATGTTTTATTGAAGTTGCTAATTAATAAGTCTTCTTGCTCAAGCTTATGAATAAAGCGAACAACACCAATCACTTTTCCGTGTACGTAAATCGGACTAGAGAATAGCAACAGGGGTGCTGATGTGGATTTTTCTATCATGTATGCTTTTTTCCCATCTAAAGCTTGAACGATATCGAGGTTTAAATTGGGAAAAGCCGTTCGTTTTGTATCAGCTAGTACCTCACTATTAATACCGATGATTTGTGTGCGAGTACCTAAGCGTTTAGACAAATAAGAAGCGATTAGAGGGGCACCATTTTGCAAAGTCACAGTGGCCTCCGATTTTTCCCGCTCAACATAATTAATGCTATAGATTTGAGCCTCAACGCTTAACTTTTGAAAAGAGGTTACCGCATTTGTAAAAACATTTTTCTGTAACGTAACAATCAAGACAACGTACAAGAGGAGCATGACAGGAATTAAAATAGCCAAGATCGTTACATTTAAGTTTTTTTTAAGTGTCATACCCTCACCTAACAATCAATTTTATAGCCTACACCATATACGGTTTTAATTTTATCTCCGTATGAACCTAGTTTTTTGCGCAGGCGTTGGATCATGATATCGACGGCACGTGTATTGTCTGGATATTCGAACTTCCAAACCTTCATGAGAAGGTCATCTCGGGTAAATACACGTTGTCTATTTTTTAGTAATAAAAACAACAAATCATATTCTCTGTACGTTAGGGTTATTTCTTTTCCGTCAAGAAATACTTTTCGCTCGTTCGGATGGATGAGAAAGCGATCAATTTTCAGATTATCCGGGTCCGGCTTCTCTTTCATTTTTTCCATACGTCGTTCAATGATTTTAATCCGAAGTAGAAGCTCCGTACTATGAAAGGGCTTGGTGATATAATCATCAGCCCCAAGCTGCAAGCCTAATAATTTATCATTAATTTGCCCTTTAGCCGTTAGCATAATGATGGGAATATCGCTATCCTTCTCACGGAATTCCCGCAATAGTTGATAGCCATCTATGTCAGGGAGCATGACATCTAAGATAATCATGTCTGGTCGTTGCTCCCATTGAGCTAAAGCTTCTTCTCCATTAGCTGCCACTAGCACCTGATGGCCCTCTATTTCTAATGTCAGGCGTATTAGATTTTGTAAACTATTTTCATCGTCAACAACTAATACCTTCATAGCAATCTCCTCTCCAGTGAAAGGTAGGCAAGAATTCACTAGTAGTATTGTGTCAATAAGAGCCAAAAAGTAGCCTAGTTATTCTACAGGCTACTTTTTGCTTCATGCATTTCTTTATTTATGGATGAGAAACCATTACTTCTAAGGAGCCAGTCAGCTTATATGTCCCAAATTTAGCTGGAAGGATGAAGTGGTCGCCTTTCTTTAATGCAAAGGATTGCCCAACCTTTTCAAGGGTTCCTGTACCCGCTAGCACGCTTACTAATAAGAAAGCCTGATCCTGTTCAAACGTAGCCGTGCCGTTGATTTCCCATTTGTATACAGAGAAGAATTCATTCGTTACGTATGTCGTGATGGTAGCATCGCCGTTTTTTTGAACCGTAATGGTTGGGTTTGTATCGACATGTGGAGCAGTTGTTACGTCAATTGCTTTCTTTAGGTGCAGATCGCGTTTTTTTCCGTGATCATCCACACGATCATAGTCATATACACGATAAGTAGTGTCAGAGCTTTGCTGTGTTTCTAGCACCAGTGTTCCTTGGCACAGGGCATGAATTGTTCCACTAGGGACATAGAAGAAATCACCCGGCTTGATTTTTACTTTACGCAAGAAATCAGACCATTGTCCGCCCATGATCATCTCTTCTACTTCTGCCTTTGATTTTGCGTTATGGCCAAATACTAGCTCAGCATCCTCGTCACAATCAATGATGTACCAGCATTCTGTCTTCCCGTATTCCCCATTCTCGTGCTCATGAGCGTATTCATCATTAGGGTGTACTTGGACCGATAAATCATCATTGGCATCAAGAATTTTGGTCAACAGTGGGAATTTTTCGCTTTGATGATGGCCAAACAATTCTTTATTGTTTTCCCAGAGGTCTGCTAACGTTTTTCCCTGATGAGGACCGTTTAGCACGACACACATACCGTTTGGATGGGCAGAAATGGCCCAGCATTCACCGGTTTTATCAGAAGGAATATCGTATGGAAAACGATCACGTAAGGCGGTTCCGCCCCAAATGCGTTCTTGAAAAACAGGTTGTAAAAATAGCGGCTGTATATTCATTATGTTCATCCTTTTCGCTAACATATCGTATTTCTTGAGCTAAATAACAGTCTTCATTATACAAAAAAAATATAAAGGAACAACCTTATTTTAAGGAAATGTAGGTAAGTTATCATAGGTAATCCTATCCTGTAGGGGAAATCAATAAAAGAAAAAACAACACCCTGTAGACTTTAGCGTCTGCTAGGTGCTGTTTTGATAGATAAACAAGTCAAAAATGTTCAACCATATTTGATTATGTAGGAATAGGTAACGCTGCTTTAGCCATATCTAAATTCTACAGCTACGTACATGCTCAAAAATCGCGATATGCTGCGATTGATTGTAAGGCTTCTGGTTCGTTTATAGAAAGTAGGAATGAAGAAGTGCGTTTTGCCATTGGTGCCATTTCCTGAGCTTTTTCACCAGATAGTTTGATAGCTTTATCGTTTCCTCTCCAGTTAGCGGTAATTCAAAAGGAAAATGTACCTTCCTTACTTTTATGAATGCCATCCTTTGATAGGGTGGCACTTGCTGTTTGCTCTTCTTTTCTTGCAGTGTGTCCGGCTGGAGTAGATGCATGATGAGAGCAACCCAAGGCTAGTATGACAAGTAGAAGTGCCATGGCACCCAGTAAAAGCTTTCTCATGATTGCTGTGTCCCCCTGATTATCTCTTGTATCTCTACCCATAAGTATAGGGGGAGGGTGAGATGAATAGGTTTCAAAAAGGTTACAAAGAGACTGAGGGAAAACCATTGAAACAACAGCCCTTTTCATGGGAGCAGCCTGTTCCTCTAGCGTTTCTTTACGCAAAAAAGGCCAGCGTACAGAATTTGGTTATTTCTGTACGCTGACCCGGTAAGCTAGCACCTATTTATACTACGTAGGGAAAAATTAGTATCCCCAAATCATTGTGAATAAAGTACCGAAAATGGTGACTAAGCCTACAAATAGGGCGTAACCAACATTCATATACAGCGAGTTTGCTGTTGAATTTTCTTCATTGATATGCATGAAGACAAACAACTGCAAGGACGCTTGAATAATAGCACATACCGACAGGATGGTCATTCCTACTACTGGTGACATGTCCCAAAAGACGACGGCTAAGGCAACCAGAGAAAGGATGAGGGAAAAGATATATCCCATGACGTGACGAATCGGGAATAGCTGTTTCATATTACATCAATCCTTTCAAGTAGACAAAGCTGAAGATAAAGATCCAGACAACGTCAAGGAAGTGCCAGTATAGGGAGAAGATGAAAGTCTTGTTTGCGGTAATCTCATTAATGCCTTCACGCTTCATCTGCATAATGATTCCAATTCCCCATAATAGACCAAAGGTAACGTGCGCTCCGTGTGTGCCTAAAAGAACAAACAAGCTGGATAGAAAGGCACTGGTTTGCAGAGTAGCACCTTCATTAACGTAAGTGATAAACTCAAAAATCTCAACACCTAGGAAGCCTAATCCTAGTAAAAGAGTAATGATCAAAAAGACTAACGTAGGCTTTTTAAAACCAAGACGCATGCTGTGAATAGCTAGTCCACAAACGAAACTACTGGTTAACAGGAGAATCGTTTCAATCATAACGCCTTTTAGCTCAAAAAGATGCGATGCTGTAGGGCCGTGACCTGTACGTTGCCACAAAGTAAAATATACAGCAAATAGGGTAGAGAACAGTACGATCTCGGCACCTAAGAATAACCAGAATCCCAAAATCTTTAATTGATTCTCTTCCGTACGATATTCAAGCGGAAGGGATTTATCTATTTTCATACACGATCACCCCGCAATCTTTCCTCAGTCTCGATGATTTCCTTAACGGGAATGTGTCTGCCATGATCTCGTTCAAACGAGCGAACAGCTAGCATGACGATTACAAGAATTCCTGAGATAATCGCAGGAGTCCACCAGCTAAATACTAGGAAGAATCCTAAGAAGAAGAAGATTATACCAAGAATGAACGGCTGGCCGCTGTTATTTGGCATGTGAATCGGTTCGATTTTATCCGTAAACATCGGTAGATTTTTTTGTTTTGCAAACCAGAAGGCGTCACGACCAGTGTGATTAGGCATCACTGCAAAGTTGTACTCAGGTACAGGACTGTGTGTGCTCCATTCCAGCGTACGTCCACCCCATGGATCTCCGTTTACATCGCGCGGACTGTAACGGCAGCTCCAATAGATGTTGTAAACCAATAAGATAAAGCCAAGCGTTAAACCAATAGACCCGATGGTAGCAATCAGATTGAGCGGACCAAAGCCGGTTCCAGCAGAGTATGTGTACATACGACGTGTCATACCATTCAATCCTAGGAAGAATAGAGGCAGGAATGTCACATTAAAGGAAACAGCAATAACCCAGAAGCTGATCTTACCTAGACGTTCATTCAATTTAAAGCCAAAGACTTTCGGGAACCAGTAGTACATACCGGCAATAACCGCAAACACCGTACCAGGAATCAACACATAGTGGAAGTGAGCTACTAGGAACATGGTGTTGTGGTATTGGTAGTCAGCACTAGCCATCGCAAGCATAACACCTGTTACCCCACCAATTGTAAAGATCGGGATAAAGGCTAGTGAATAAAGCATTGGTGTCGTAAATTGAATCCGACCCTTACGCAGTGTGAAGAGCCAGTTGAATATTTTTACCCCTGTCGGGACTGCTATGGCCATTGTGGTGATTGAGAAGAATCCATTCACCGCACTGCCGTGACCCATTGTATAGAAATGGTGAGCCCAAACTACGAAAGAAAGCAAGGAAATAGCTACCATACTGACAACCATGGAAGTATATCCATAGAGGTTCTTTTTCGAGAAAGTAGCGATGATTTCGCTATAGATACCGAACGCAGGCAGAACAACGATATATACCTCAGGGTGACCCCAAATCCAGAACAGGTTGGCCCATAGCATATCCATACCGCCGTTAGCCATTGTAAAGAACTGACTATCAAATAGACGATCAAACATCATTAGTGCCAACGCTACTGTTAATACAGGGAAGGCAAACATGATGATAACGCAAGTAATAAGAACAGACCATGTAAACATTGGTATGTCCATCATTTTCATACCAGGAGCACGCATTTTTAAAATGGTTGCAGTAAAGTTGACACCGGTCATCAGCGTACCAATACCCGCAATTTGTAAAGCAATGGAATAGTAGTTGTTACCTACTGTAGGACTGAATTCTTTACTTGCCAACGGGAAGTAAGCAGTCCATCCTGCGTCAGGCGATCCACCAATAACAAAGGAGATGTTAAATAGCATCGCACCTGCGAAAAACAGCCAGAAGCTAACGGCATTAAGACGCGGGAATGCTACGTCTCTCGCACCGATTTGAAGAGGAATAACCACGTTCATGAGTCCAATGATAAACGGCATCGCCATAAAGAGGATCATGATAATACCGTGTGTTGTAAAGACCTCATTGTAATGCTGCGAATTTAAGAAGGTATTATCAGGTACAGCTAGCTGAATACGCATCATTACAGCATCTACGCCACCGCGGAATAGCATGAGCAGAGCGGCAATGATGTACATAACACCGATTTTTTTATGGTCAACTGTAGTGAGCCATTCTCTCCACAAGTAGCCCCATTTTTTAAAGTAGGTTAAACCGCCAATGATAGCGATCGTGGCAAGCACAATACTTGCCATAGCGCCATAGATCATCGGTTCACCTGTAACGAAAAATTCGTCCCATTTCATAACCGATTTGACTCCTTTCTGAGCTAGTTATTTCTTATGCTGGTCGTGATTCATTTCGGAATGCTCGGAGTGTTCGGAAGAAGAATCAGAATGCCCAGAGTGCTCAGAAGAAGAGTGTGGCTCCGATTCAGTTGTTGTTCCGCCTCCATGATTATGACCACCATGGGCACCCTCAGGCGCTGGTCTAAATGATAAGTGTGTGGAAGAATACGTTTTTCTTCCTACATGCTCCATGTCAAGCACGCTATCAAATTCAGGCTCTGTCAATTTAGGAGCCGTTTTCTTTACTTCATCCACCCATTTTGAATAATCAGCAGGTGACATTGCTAGAACTTCAAATTCCATTTGTGCAAAGCCTCTGCCGGAGAAGTTAGAGTTTTTACCCATGAACGAACCCGGATGATCAGCGGCAAAATGCAATTTGGTAACCATGTCGGACATCGCATATTTTTGACCACCAAGCTGTGGAATCCAGAAGCTCGTAATTGGTCCATACGAATACAGACGGAATTCGATCGGACGGTTTGTCGGGATATTCAGGTAGTTAACCGTCTCAATGTTTTCCTCAGGATAACTAAAATGCCATTTCCAGTTAGAAGACGAAGCATAAATGATCATTGGCTTCTGATCGTCGTAGCCGGCTGGCTTGTTTTCAACTTGATCCAGTGTTTTGACAGTAATAACTGATAAAATTACTACAATGACAATTGGAATGGCTGTCCATGTAATTTCTAATAGCTTACTACCTTCCTCGTGAGGAGGTACATAGCCCTCGTTCGCTTTGGTAGCGCGATATTTCACTAGCATGTAAACAAACAAAACATAAACTACAAATAATACACCAGCCATAACCCACATAGAAAAAATAATGGTGTCCGATTGTATTTTGGCAACAGGTCCTTTTGGATCAAGTACCATTAATGGCTCACAACCGGATAATAAAAGAGCAAGACAAAAAAACATGAAAAGAAACGACCCTTTGTGTCTCATAAGTGACCCCTTTCTCTGAGATGTGTATTAGTCGAAGGAAGACGGGAGATTTCTGCCCTAGGTGAAAGTCGTTTACCAGTGTTCTATGAGATTACTTTCAATACGAAACCACATAAAAAAATAGGGTTCCTAGCGATATGAATAGACTTCATTTATACGGAATGTTAAATGGAACGCCTTAAACGTAAGGAAGGATTACTACAGGTGAGGCATACGCCATGTAGAATTGGTTGTGGTTTGTTGTTCAGTATGCAATGAATCATGGTTGACCTCCTAGGGTGTGAAATCGGTGATGATTGAAAACAAGAAGCCTCATGCAATAACTATATTGGGATAATGCACAAATGTTAAAAATAACAGTATAGAATCATTTTTAAGTTAATTCAATACGGTTTTTTTATGGAAACGGTTTTGTGCAAAATACCTCATTTGAAGCTCTAACAATTTTGGCAAGATGTTAGACAATCTGCTTATGAGCATATAAAAAATAATTTTAATATGTTCCCATCTACCTCGAAAAAGTAAAAGCGCTTACTGCCCAACCTTCATTTTATGCTTTCTTGCCTAAATGGCAAGCACCTGATTGTGGTAGAGATGGGGCTATTACACATTGGATGTTAAAAAAATCACAAATTCGCCACGAATTGTATCAATTTGATGTCATTTTTGGCATTTTTGATAAGTGAAAAAAAGTACAAATAAGTTTTTGGATTTTTTTAGGGAAGAAATAATTTTGGTGATTAATCGGTCAAAAATGAAATAGAAAAAATTTTTGTAACATTTGCTAATAGGTTTCGACTAAACCCTATGATGAACAAAATTACATGATCACGGGAGGAAAATATAATGAACCAGCATAAAAAGCTGTCGAAGAAAATGATTACTACGCTATGCCTTGTGAGCATGCTTTCCACAACGCCATATTGGTTGCAAGATCAGGTATCAGCCAAGAGTGTTTCAGCAGCCGCTAATCAGTCTATCTCTGAAACACAAGTAAGCGATGCTGCTAAACAGACACTGGCTAAGCTATATAAAACATTTCCAGTTTTTAAAGAAGCACAGAAACATATTAATGTGAGCAATGGACAATACCGTGAACAGTACCAGCTTATTTTCCGTAAAAAGGACAATAACAAGGCAACGTTGTATGCCGATGCTCAGATTGATGCTAAAGACGGTACACTTCTGTCCTTTTCCCAAGAAAATCCGTCCGCACCTGATACCAAAGCCCCTGCAGAAGCAATAGCAAAGAAAGCGGCAGAAGAGTTCCTAACCGCCATGATAGGAAGTCAGAAGCAACAGTATCGTCTAGAGAAAGTAGAAATTAATCAAGAGCAAAAGATTACTACCGTTTTTTATCAGCGCTATGTAAATGATATCCCAGTGGCTGAAGATGGTTATGTAATAGGGGTTGGAGAAAAAGGAGAGATTCGATATGCGAATGCAAAGGCATCTACCGGACTTTCCATGGATGTTTCCAAATTTAAGAAGCCAACCACGCTGCTTACGGGACAGGACATTGAAAAAGCATTTGCTAAGCATTTGGAATTAGTCTATATGCCGAAGGGTAGAGAGGGAGCCGATGCTAAAATCTTTGAGTTAAAGTATAAAGATTGGTTCCCTGTTTTAGATGCACAGACAGGTGAAAAGGTTCAGCTTGCTGCAAGCTATCAAGGAGAGCTTTCGCCGACCATTACTGTTACTCCGGGAAATAAACAGATCATGGCCAAAACTCCGCAAGAAGCGACGGAGGCATTAGCTTCATTCGGAGTAGATACAAAGGGACTGGTACTTACATCAAGCAAGGTTCCAGATTTTATGAAGGGTCAAGGTGAAGCAGAGTATGTTGCTAATCAAAATGGCACCTTTTATGGAGTAAAAACACACGGAGGACGAGTAATTAAATTTAGCGTTCAAAAGGTGGATCGAACACAAAAGGTGAAAGAGAAGAAGCTCTCGGATAAAGAGATTGAGGCGAAGGCATTAGAATTTTTACAGCCGTATTTAGATAAGGACGTGACAGAACTGCGCATGAATAAGAAGCATAAAACCATTAATCTTACTGATGCGAATGAAACAGTTGTTTTTTATCGCTCGTATCAAGGAATTCCTGGTATCACTCAAGCCTATAGCGTCACTGTTAACGCAGAGACGGGAGCAATTCAGGGCATGTTTTTAAGCGTAACGGACGGGACTGAAACCCTCGCAGATGCCAGCCAAGTCATCTCTGTAGAAGAGGCTGCTCGTAAGTATCTAGAGAAACAACCAGTAAAACTAGAATACGGCTTCCCGATAATCAATAATCAAGTTGTGAAGGAGCCATCATTGGTTTATACACAAAGCAACAAGAATACGGGAACTATCGATGCTATAACTGGGGAAGTAGTAAATAAATAGCCTTTCCTGCCGATCCATCTGATTCTAACGAGATGGATCGGTATCAATTTACATAGCTTTTGATTAATTTGCTGTAGAGTAGGTGGAGACTCTCTTGTACCATACAAATGATATTGAAGGAAGAAGCAGGCTAGTGTATGAACAGCATTATCTGGAAGTCTATCAATTTATGATATATTTTACGGGTAATCGAAACAATGCAGAGGATTTAACACAGGAGGTTTTTATCAGAGTTCTGGATGCATTGCCGCGTTATGAGGAACGCTCCAGTATGAAAACATGGATTCTTAGCATTGCTAAGCATGTCGCCATCGACTATGGACGCAAAAGAAGAATTCGTGCCTGGCTGAGCATGGAACCAATAATGGGCCTTCCGTCTAAGCTTGGACGCCCTGAATCAGAACTTGAGGCAAAAGAAGAAAAGGAACTCATGATATCGGCTATGCTCCGACTTAAGCCTAAATATCGCAGTGTTGTTATTCTGCGAGGGTTAAAGGAATTCAGTATAAAGGAAACAGCGGAAATCTTAGAATGCAGCGAGGCTAAGGTGCGAGTAGATTTCCATCGTGCTGTGAAACAATTACGAACCTATTTGAAAGGCTACTGGGAAGGGGGATGGGAGCATGAACTTTCCCGATGATAAGGCACTATTTCGAAAAATTAGAGAAAGCTATGATTCACTGCCCAGAAGAGAATTTCCCCAAACACTGGATAGAGCATTGATGAACAAGGTGAAAAGAAGACAAAAACAGCGTAGATGGACTCGTTTAGTTTCGCAGTGGGGTTTATCTGCAGCCGTTATTCTCCTGCTTGTTACATTTGCTCATCCTTTATCTAATAATAGTAACCTTTCTTTTCAACATAAACCGATTAGCTCAGAAAATGAGATGAGCCATGCTGCTAAAAAAACAATAGAAAAGCTGTACGGCATTGTTCCCGCGCTTCAATCAGCAGATAAAACTTTCAGTATAAGCCAAGCACATCGAGATCAGTATAGGATCATATTCCGTAAAAAGGAAAATAACAAGGCGATACTGTATGCGGATGCTCAGATTGATGCTAGTGACGGTACGCTCCTGTCTCTTTTTCAAGAAAATCCCTCTGCTCCTGATACCGAAGCTCCTTCAGAGGCGGTTGCCAAAAAAGTGGCAGAGAAATTTCTCACTACCATGCTAGGAACTCAGAAGCAACAGTATCGTTTAGGGAAGATAGAAATTAATAAGGAGGAAAAGGTTGCTACCGTTTTTTATCAGCGCTATGTAAATGATATTCCAGTGGCTGAAGATTATTATGCAATAGGGGTTGGAGAAAAGGGAACGATTCGATATGCGAATGCAGGGGAATCTGCTGGACTTACCATGGATATTTCCAAATTTAAAAAACCTGTTGAGCTATTGGAAATGCCTATTTTAGAAAAGAAATTTGCTGAGAATTTACAATTGGTCTATATGCCTAAGGGCAGAAAGGGACCGGATGCGAAAACCTATGAGCTGAAATATAGAGATGGAATGGCTACGTACCTGAATGCTCAGACTGGTGAACAGATTCAAGTTTCGCATGGCTACGAAGTACAATTCTCCCCCGTTATTACTGTTACGCCGGGAAAAAAACAAGTCATCGTAACAAATCCACAGGAAGCCACCGATGTATTAGCTTCGTTTGGGGTAGATACCAAGGGATTAGCTTTAAGGGTAAGCAATGTGCCAAAATATATGATGGGCGAGGGGGAGACAGAATACGATGGCAGCCGGGATGATATCTTCTATAAAGTAATTACACTAGGAGATCGTGTGAAACAATTTAGCATTAAAAAGATGGATCGTACGCAAAAGATAAAGGAAAAGAAATTCTCTGATAAAGAGCTGGAGGAGACAGCGCTGGAGTTTTTACAACCATATTTGGACGAGAGTGTCACGGAGTTGCGTATGCTCCGTCAACACCAAAAAGGGAACCCATTTGGTGAAGAATCCATCGTTTTTTATCGTTCGTATCAGGGAGTGCCTATATTTGATCAGACATACAAAATCACGATTGATGTAGAGACGAAAGCGGTATTGGGTATGTTTTTATCATTAGCGGATGGGACAGAAACCTTTGCAGATATCAGGAAAGCCCTTTCTTCCGAGGAGGCAGCACGTAAATATATAGAACAAAACCCAGTAAAATTAGAGTATGCCTTCCCAATGATAAATGGTCGATTCATCAGAGAACCTGTACTTGCGTATACCTTTGAAAAGAATGCGTCTACCAGCATTCATGCAGGAACACAATGATCATACAATGTTCCGGCGTCACTCTACCTGCTCGATTTGACGGCGTTCCAGCCCAAGCTGTACCATGGAAGGGATAAGCTAGCAGCAAATGGATAGCTTAGCTTACAAACTATTCAATGGGGTGGAATTATTTGTAGCGCGTACATAGTTAAGTTAAACCGTAACGAGATTGGCCGAGCAGCGAATGTATTGGCAGAAGGATTTATGGAAGACCCACTGTATCAGCATATCCTGCCTGACCGTTCTACCAGACTGAAGGTTTTACAGATCTTTTTTACAAACTATGTTACCATGCTGTATGATTACTCCGATTTATATGCGACCTCCGATAGATTGGAAGCTGTTGCATTAGTATACAGATCGGAAAAGGCAGAAGCATTGCCTGCATACAGATACATGTGGGATATCTGTCGTACAATCGTAAAGTCGCTGAAAGCTAGTAAGTATATTGGGTTTAGGGGATTTTGCCGAGGATTGGCTATTCTGCGCTGTATGAGCTCTGCTTGGTTGTCTGTCTTTGAGGGACGAGTATATATGCATTTGGATATGCTTGTGGTGCAGCCAGAGTTTCGGGGTCAAGGGTATGTGAGTAAAATTATGAAGCCTCTTTTAGAGGAATGTAAGCAGCGAAACATCGTATGTACGTTAGAAACTCAAAACCCTCATAACATTGCTTTATATGAGCGATATCAATTTACCACAATTGAAGTAATTCCTTTGCCAAAAAGTCAGGTAGAACAGTATTGCATGGTTTATCAATGAACATAATAAGCATTTCTAGATAAAGCAATACAGGTTGAGATAGATGACTTACCGATTAGATCTGTCGTTTGTGATGATAATAATCCAAGCGGCAGTTTTTTTTATTGGTAAGGCATCTGTATAATGAAGAAGGAAAAAGAAGCGGATATAGAAGGTGATTGGATTTTGTTAGAGTGGACAGGGGAACGCATTATTCCTAAATTGCTCAAGCCGATGAATGGAATGCTGTTGGAGCATCTAGCGAGGTATTATTTCTCAACTCCGTACTGTCGGGGGAGAGTTCTAGATATTGCCTGTGGCACTGGCTATGGGTGTCACATGGTTGTGAAGGAACGCAAGCGGGAGGTGACAGAGCTGATTGGTGTAGATGTAGATCAAGAGACGATATGTTATGCAAATCGTGAGTACAATCATCAAAAGGTTACATACTTACAGCATGATGCACTCGATCCTAAGCTTCCCGAAAAATTAGGCATGTTTGATACGATTCTTAGCTTTGAAACAATTGAGCATGTGGTAGATGATCAGCTATTTATGGAAAATATATATCATATGCTAAAGCCTGGGGGTACATTAGTACTTTCTAGTCCATTTGGCAGAGGAAGAGGGATGCCCACTAGTGAACCGTTTCATGTTCATCAGCTAACTCCTGAGGAATTTGAGCAACTATTTGTTCGCTTTTCTGAGGTAGAAATTTATTATCAGCGTGGATTAACGTTTGAGAAGCCGCGTGATCAGGTTCGTTATTTTATTGGAATGGCTGTCTGCAAAAAGTGATAGCTACAGGAATTGTTATTGGTTACGGGAAGAGGTGGCGGTTTTGCCAAAATTTCAGTCATTAGGAATACAGGCTTCAATAGAAAAAGCACTTCAACAGAATGGATTACACTCACCTACAGCGATTCAGGAGAAAGGAATTCCTGCAGTATTAACCGGGGTGGATGTAATTGCTCAGGCACAGACGGGGACAGGCAAGACATTAGCTTTTGTTTTGCCTATTTTACAGATGATAAATCCTGAAAATCCGGATGTACAAGCTCTAATTGTGACACCGACTCGTGAATTAGCCCTACAAATTACCGCTGAGGTAAACAAGCTTGTTTTTACGAGGTCTGGGGTGCAGGTGCTAGCCATCTATGGCGGACAGGATGTAGAGCGGCAGATGAAGAAATTAAGAGGCAGCCGGCAGATCGTGATCGCTACTCCTGGTCGATTGCTTGATCATATGCGCCGAGGCACGATACAGCTTGCTCAGGTGTCTCAGCTAGTTCTTGATGAAGCTGATCAGATGTTGCATCTAGGCTTTTTACCTGAGGTAGAAGAGATTATTCAAGCCACATCGCCAACCAGACAGACGCTATTATTCTCAGCGACGATGCCAAAGCAAATCCAAAGTCTGGCAAAAGGCTTTATGCGCCAGCCTGTCACGATTCAGGCGAAGAGTGAAGGGATTACGGTAGCTAACATAGAGCAACGGGTAATCGAGACGACCGACCGGGCCAAACAAGCGGCCTTGCGTCAGGCCATTGATGAGTGCCGTCCTTTTTTAGCGGTGATCTTCTGTCGAACCAAACGGAGAGCTTCTACTTTAAATGAAGCCTTGCAAGGACTTGGTTATGCTACTGACGAGCTTCATGGTGATTTATCACAAGCCAAACGCGAACAAGTCATGAAACGCTTCCGGGAAGCTAGCCTGCAATTTTTGGTGGCCACCGATGTCGCCGCACGTGGTTTGGATGTTGAAGGGGTCACGCATGTGTTTAACTATGACATCCCTCATGATGTAGAGAGCTATATACATCGGATTGGCAGAACCGGGCGGGCTGGCGGTACAGGGGTAGCGATCACGTTTGTTGCTCCTAAAGACCGGATGTATTTAGATATGATTGAAAAGGGAATTGGGCAGTCCCTAAAAAAAGAAGCCTATGGCAATTCTTTTTCTCAAACGAGGTCTAATGAAGAAACGGCAAGACATACGGCGGACAAAAAGGCAGGACAATCAGAAAATAGACGTCAGTCAAAAGCAAGAGACGGTAATCGAGCGAAAGCTACAGGATCGAAAGCGGGGTCTAAGTCGTCAGCAAGATCAGGTCAGGCAAAGCATAATAACCAGACGAGACCGGGACAAAAGACGGGAGTAAAGCAAGGGACAAGGACACAAAACAAGCCAAGCTCAAGATCAGGTACACGTCAGGAGACAAAGTCAGGAGCAAAACGATCTAATAAAGTGACAGCTCCAACCAAATCAAAAGCCAAGCCGAGCCGCTCAGCCGGTCAAGGACGCTCAGCTTTCTCTAAAAAAAGAACGAGAACAAAATAAGACAGAGCGTAAAAAAGCTGTTCAGTCATATTGCTGAACAGCTTTTTATATGGATAAAGCAAGAAGCCAAAAGCCAAAGTGGGCATATAGTAAACATAAAAATTTACAAAGTATATTACATGGGGTAGGATTGTGGTAAACAAGGTATGGATGATGGTTGTGATGGGTGAAATGTTGGCGGATAGGAATTTCTGGAGCTATTCTGGAGGAACTTTTTTAGATGTGGGCAAGGGATGACATGATTGAAATTGCTTGGTTTATGTAGATCCGCTGCGCTTGAGTTTGACCGGATATTTACTGTTATTACCGATACAACAGAAGTCATATTGGGACATATTATCCTTATAGGCTTGTTGCTGTTACGTATGCTTTGATAAGTGTTTTCTACGATCTTATTACAGGAGTCAGGCGAGCAGGTTTTGTAGAGAGAGGTTAGATTTAATCAGGGACTTTCCATTGAAAAGCTTGACAGATGTTTATTGATGTAACTATAATCGTTACAATTGTAATCTTACCTATTCGGTTTTAAGAAAGGAAAGTAACATCGTATGAATTCTTCTTCACAGTCAGCGGCTACGGAAGCTGCTTCCAAATCAAAACGCTTATGGCTGGCGATTGTGTTAGGCGCATTATCCGCGTTTGGACCGCTTTCGCTGGATATGTATCTGCCTGCCTTGCCGGCAATGGCTACCGATTTTCAAACAACTACTTCGGCTGTACAGCTTAGTTTGACAGCTTGTTTATTAGGTTTGTCATTAGGGCAGTTGTTTGCTGGACCGTTAAGCGATATTCAAGGTCGACGCAAACCGCTGCTGGTTGGGTTGGCTATTTATGCAGTCGCTTCTATTTTGTGCGTATTTTCAACTTCTATATGGGCATTAGTGGCTCTCCGATTTATTCAAGGGGCCGCCGGTTCAGCCGGGATTGTTATTTCACGCGCGATGGTAAGGGATATTTATGCAGGCCCAGAATTAACTAAATTTTTTGCCCTTTTAATGCTGGTTAATGGGGTTGCCCCTATTGCAGCTCCCATCTTTGGAAGTCAGCTCTTACTCTTAACACCGTGGGAAGGTGTTTTTGTAGTATTAGGTGCAATTGGTATTATTATGCTATTGGTTGTTCTGTTTGGTTTACCTGAGTCATTGCCTGTCGAGCGTCGTTCCACGGGTGGATTCAAGAACACCTTGGTTACATTTAAAAATCTATTCGTAGACAAAATGTTCATGGGCTTTGCTTTGTCACAAGGCTTGGTGATCGCTGCCATGTTTGCTTATATATCTGGATCACCGTTCGTACTGCAAAATATGTTTGGTGTGTCAGCGCAAATGTTTAGTGTGTTTTTCGCTGTCAATGGGTTGGGAATTATTCTTGCTAGCCAAATTACCGGGAAGCTGGCTGGTAAAATTAGCGAGAGTAAGCTGATGATCAGCGGGTTGATTTTAGCGGCAATTGGTGGCGTTAGTCTACTGATTGTGATTTTGCTAGGTGCAGGATTATATGCTATTTTGCCACCTTTATTTATAATCGTATCGTGTGTGGGGATTGTTAGTACGGCAGGGTTTTCTCTCGCAATGCAAAGTCAGGGAAAAGCGGCAGGCAGTGCCTCTGCTTTGCTAGGTGTCTTGTCATTAATCTTTGGTGCGCTCCTTGCTCCCCTAGTAGGTATTGGTGGAAGCGGAACGGCGGTTCCAATGGGCATTGTAATAGCAGCAGCAGATGTGGGTGCACTTGTGTGCTATTATTTCATGGTTCATAAGGGCAAACCAACCAGCTAATCCATCTAAATGATCTAAAAGGAAAAGGAACTAATTCAGGTACATTTTTTGCGTGCCGGGCTGGTTCCTTTTTTCTGTATAAGGTATGCCTCTTTATCCTGCTGGTTTGATCTAGGCAACTAAGAGCATAATAAGCCGAGCTATTATTTTAGATGTATCTTTGTCGATCAGGAGGAGGCTAGCTTTGATGAATGGGTCATTGCTGATGGAATATGGATGGGTGCTACTCATATTAGTGGCTTTGGAAGGAATTCTAGCGGCTGACAATGCGTTGGTATTAGCCATTATGGTCAAGGATTTACCAGAGAAACAGCGTAAAAAGGCCTTGTTTTATGGCCTAGCTGGGGCTTTTATCTTTCGCTTTGCATCATTGTTTATCATTTCCTACTTAGTTGATGTGTGGCAGGTTCAGGCACTTGGTGCTATTTATTTACTATTCATCTCCATCAACCACATTTTTCGCAAAAAAGGTAGGAATCCCCAAGAAAAAGAACACACTAAGAAAAAAGGAACCGGCAGTTTCTGGGGGACTGTAGCAAAGGTAGAGCTGGCTGATCTTGCTTTTGCAGTAGACTCAATCCTAGCTGCTGTGGCACTTGCTGTTTCACTTCCTTCCACTAATCTTCCTAAGATTGGAGGACTGGACGGGGGGCAATTCCTAGTGATTTTTCTAGGGGGATTAATCGGGTTAATTATAATGAGGTTTGCAGCCAATTATTTTGTGGCGTTGTTAAAACGACGGCCTGGATTAGAAACCGCGGCTTTTTTGATTGTGGGCTGGGTTGGGATCAAATTGCTGGTATACACCTTCTCTCATCCCAATGTGGCTTTTTTGCCAGAGAGCTTCGAAACAATGACAGCTTGGAAAATTATCTTCTATGTAGTTCTAGTAGGAATCGCACTAGGTGGATGGTTTTTATCGAAAGAAAAAACGACAGAGTCAGGCAGATCATAAATCATGTATAATAAATGATGCCTGAGATCACTTTGAGCTAGAGATTCCTAGGCTGAAATATCTGCTATGGAAGAAGGATACATGACATGAGGATTAATAAATTTATTAGTGAAACAGGCTATTGTTCCCGCCGAGAAGCAGACAAGCTCATCGAGGCTGGGCGAGTCACGATTAATGGAGTGATAGCAGAGCTAGGGAGTCAAGCTACTAGTGAAGACGATGTGAAAATTGACGGAAAAGCGCTGGGGATTAAGAAAGCAGCTATCTATATTGCTCTAAATAAGCCTGTTGGGATTACTTGTACAACAGAGAGGCACATAAAGGGAAATATCATTGATTTCGTCAATCATCCAGAACGGATTTTTCCGATTGGGAGACTAGATAAAGACTCAGAGGGACTAATCCTGTTAACGAATGATGGGGATATCGTGAACAAAATTCTGCGGGCGGAAAACAACCATGATAAAGAATATATCGTGACGGTGGATAAACCGATTACAGATTCTTTTCTAAAAGGAATGGCTAGCGGGGTACGTATTCTTGGGACTACAACCAAGCCTTGTCAGGTATATCGCATTAATGAACGATCGTTTCGAATCATTCTGACCCAAGGATTAAATAGGCAAATCCGTCGAATGTGTCAGGTATTTGGCTATAAAGTTCAGCGTTTGCAACGGATACGCATTATGAATATTCATTTGGATGGCATCCAAAAAGGCGAATGGCGTGATGTAACTACAAAGGAATTGAATCAATTACTACAAAACCTAACGTAATGAACCGACGAAAGTAGGAAAAAAGAAGGCGCTTTATTGTCTACTGCTTATATATAAAGCAGAGGCAATAAAGTGCCCTTTTTTGTATGCTCTTTTCTTTTTCTATGCTTCCCACCGGTAATATTTGCTGTGCAGGCGAGTAGACCCGCGGCAGATAGTGATCCGCTTACCGTAAAGACAATAGATTGGTTGGGTGGAACTACGTAACGCCCTGTCTCTTCCAACAAAAAAGGGCCTAGGCTAAGCGGAAGGGACTGGAAGGTTGTTCCTCCGGCAACCGCAGCAGCAGTAGCGCACCAGATAATTCCACAGCGATTGATGTCTTTTTTAATGGGCAAGGAACGTAGCAAAAGATTTCAACATATAGGTACATGGAGCCCTTATTTTTGGGGGGCATATGCCTTTTTCATTTTTTGACCGCTGGAGGTACCTTTATGAAAAAAAGAGTGATTTGTCAGTAAATGAAAATCTTTCAGTGTGTCCTTGATCGATTTCTTCAAAGAAAGTCTCCTGAACAGATTTGGACGCTATCTCATTATGATCCAACAAAGGGGAACACCGATTGGAAAGGACTACAGGTGATTTTGGAGGTAATCTACGCTGCAAAAGAGACGCAAATTTTTGAAGGACTGCTTCACCAGTGGATGGAGCATTTACGAAGTCAAGAAGGGCAGGACTTTAGAAAAAAGGCAACCATTCGATAACAAGACTTCAGGGTATGCCACAGGCGCTACAGTCCTTATCAGAAGCTTATCTACGATAGCAAATCAGAAATTGGGAGATTTGATGCTAACAAGTCCTATTCAGGCAAGACCTTGTATTCAAAAAGCGCCTCAAATTACCCCAAGCAGATGGTCTAACCTAAGAAAAATCATGATGTCGCTTATGGTTAAAAAGGAGGGGCGTATAGATGAAACGATTACAAATATCCCTGTGCATGATTGTTTGTGATGAGGAGGAGCACCTTGAACGCTGTTTATCTTCAGCAGTCGATACTGTCTCAGAAATGATCATCGTTGATACAGGCTCACAGGATCGAAGCGTAGAAATTGCCAGGAGCTATGGAGCGCGGGTTATCTCGATACCTTGGAGGGGAGATTTCTCTGGGGCTAGAAATTTATCGTTGGAATATGCGACCAATCCGTGGATTATGGTACTAGATGCGGATGAGGAATGGGTCGTGCCGCCAGCCGAGCAGTTGATAGAGATGATGGACGAAGCAGAAGCGTTTGGCTATTATGTCCAATTGCAAAGCTATGTGGGCGCTACAGGAGAAGATTTTATCACTGATTCAGTTTGTCGCTTTTTTCGAAACGATGAACGCCTGCGCTTTCGAGGAATGATTCATGAAGAGATTGCCACGTGTATTCTGGAAGCGGAACCAGAAGGTGTGAGATTTTCGCCTATGGTTGTTAAGCACTATGGCTATTTAGACCATGTTATCGCTCAAAAAAATAAAGCTGCCCGGAACGTTTCTTTTATCCAAAAGGCACTGCTAGAAAAGCCGGATGACCCTGTGTTGATGTACGCTCTAGGCACAGAATATTTTCAGCAGGAAGAATACCAGAAAGCGCGGATATTATTTGAAGCACTGCTTTCTTCTGTTCCTCTTCGGGTTGGTTATATGTCGGATGTATTGCTTAAGCTAGCGTTTTCCTATAAAGAGATGGGCAATACGAAAGAGGCGCAAAACACTATAGAGGAAGCTTTGCGCCATTATCCAGATTTTGTTGATCTGATCGAGCTGCGGGCCATTCTTCATATTGAAGAAAATGAGTTAGATTCAGCTCTTGCGCTATTGAAGAAAGCCACCCTTCTGGGAGATGTATCTCATAAATATACATCGTGTTCAGGGGCGGGAACCTACCGGAGCCTTTATATAAGAGGATTGCTTTACGAAAGACTGCTCTCTTATGAAAAATCATGTCGTTGCTATGAGGAAGCCTTGACCTTCCAGCCACAATTCCACGCAGCTTGGCAGAGATTAATCCGTATACGGGGAGCTTTTAATCAAATTCAAGAATTAGTGGAGCAATTCCAGTTATATAAGGGGAAATTGTCTCCCCAGGTCCAAAGCAGTATCGTGCAATATTTGATGGAATTAAATCAGCCGCAGTGGTTTACACAATATCAGTTGCTACTGCCGGATGCTTATACCCATAATCCGCTTTGGAAAGCAATTTTCCTCGCACAGCTTGGAAAGGAGGAGCTTGCTTTACTAAGCGTCAGGGAAGCACAGCAACGCTTTCATTCCCATATGCAGGCGGACAAACAGCTTGAGGCTGATCTTTTACTATGGGCGATTTTCCTGCAAATGAATGAATACGGGCAGGCTTATGAAATCGTCTTACGGTTAGCTCAACGGCAAAAAGAATATCAAGCTTTATTTGGATGGAAGCCAGGCCAAATCATTGCTCTGTCGCGACCTGTATACCAATCCTGTAGTCGAGCATTGCTAGCGATAGGAGCTTGGGAAAAATGGTTAGACCTGCATCGTTCTTGTTCCCTCTTAGGATGGACAGAGGAAGTGAATGATTCATTTGCAATCGCGTTGCTTCGAGCCCCCCATTCTATCCAGCTTCAATTCCTCCAAATGTTTCTAATGGAAACTCATTTATCTTCGCGACTTCTTCAGATTGCTGGAGTTCTTGCTATTCGATGCAGGAAATACCGCGAAGCTACGACTTTATTCGAAAGGCTGAGCCACAGCTCAATCGAGAAGGAACAAATAATAGCCCAGTTGGGCCTATTATATGCGCAAGCCGGGCTAGCTAAGAGATGGAGAGCTGATATTTTACCTGATCAGGTCAACAGCTTGCAGTTTTTATCTATTTTTTCGTAAGAACAGCAAGAAAGCAGGTTAATACGTTACCGTACATTTGTGTTTTGACAGCATCTATGGGCTGTTCGAGTGTGACGTCTTCTGCAAAAGCTAAGCCTGACCTACCTACTGAAGTGTATGGGAGTAAGCAGGGATTGAGACCTTTTTTTGAAAGTAAAACAAGGAGGAAAAATTCTGATTCAAGATTGTTTTATTAGGGTAAATAGAAAAGAACTCTGTATTTTCTGTTTTATATTTTGTCTAAGGATGGGAGAGACATGACTTTTCGCCGAAAACAATTGCTTGGCTACGGCTTGATTTTATTCTTATTACTGATTTTAGCTTCCCTGGTTATCTTTGCGATGAATAGTATTAATAATAACGTTGAAGAAATTGCGAATGACCGTTCTGTGAAAATCAAGCTAGTGAGTGATTTGCAAAGCAAATTTTTTCATATAGACCAAGAGCTTAGCTATATCATCACAGAGAATACTATTCAGCTCATCAATCAAAAAATCGAACAAATGAATCAGAAAATACTAGATACTAACTCCTTAATGACAGTGATCGGCATTAAAATTAATTCGGAGTCTGGACAGCAATTGTTAGCCCAAATTAAAGTTCACTATACAGATTATCTCACCTATCAAAAGCAGATTGTAGCGTATGTTAAGGCAGGAAATAAGGAAATGGCTAGAGGCATGTATGTGGGTGGAAAAGAAGAGACTCGCAAAAATGTTATGGAGTTAACGGAAGAATTTAAAAATCGCCAGCAGGAACTAATGGATCAAGCTGCTGACGAATCTGTGAGAACGTACCATAGCATGTTGCTCATCATCATTTTGAGTGTCGTACTTTGTTTAGCATTAGGAATCGGAATTGCAAGTTGGGCCATACGCAGTACCTCGCGTAGTCTTAGTCATATCTCCAGTACAATCTCAGGAATTGATTTTAAACAAGCTGAAAATGTACCGCGATTATCTGTTTTAACAAAAGATGAAATAGGGAATATTTGTGAATCATTCAACGAGATGGCGGCCTCCCTAGAGGAACATACGACTAAGGTAAAGGAATTTAATAAAAAGATAACAGAGCAAAGCTGGGTAAAGACCCAACAAGCTTATATGGCTAATCTAACGCAGGGGATTCAGGATTTTGAATCTCTAGGGCAAGAATTTATTTCAAAAATCGCTTGGATAATAGAAGCTTCTTACGGTGCTTTTTATCTAGCATTTGGAAAAGGGGGCGCCAAGGAATTTAAAAAGATTGCTTCATTTGCATCAAATGGGGAAGATGTGGGAGCTGCCAGCTTTCGTTTCGGTGAAGGTGTAGTAGGGCAATGCGCGCAAGAAAAGAGAATGCTCGCCTTAAAAGAAATGCCTGAGCAGTACATTACAATTAAGTCTGCTTTAGGGGAGGCTTATCCGAAACAAATTTTGATTGTTCCGGTCACCTTTGAGAACGAAACGGTTGCTGTGATCGAGATGGCTACCCTACGTTCGTTTTCCGAATTGCATATGCAGCTAATGGAAAATGTCACAAGTCACTTGGGGACTACTGTTAATCGAATTTTCGATCGCTTAGAGGTGGAGCGCCTTCTACGAGAATCGCAAGCAATGACAGAGGAGTTGCAGGCTCAATCGGAGGAGCTACAGACACAATCCGAAGAATTGCAGATGCAGACAGAGGAGCTTACTAGCATCAATGAAAGGCTAGAGGAGCAGAAGCAATATGCTGAAGAGAAGGCCCGAGAGCTGGAGCAAACAAAGATAGAGCTAGAGGAACAGACAGCAGCACTATTGAAAAGCTCTCAATACAAATCTGAATTTCTAGCTAATATGTCACATGAACTACGTACTCCATTAAATAGCATTTTAATCCTCTCAGAAATGCTCTCGGAGAATCTTAATGAGACGCTTACCGCGGAAGAGCAAGAATATGCACGTGTTATCAATTCCTCTGGTTCAGATTTACTTAACCTGATTAATGATATTTTAGATCTTTCCAAAGTGGAGGCAGGCAAGCTGGAGGTTGTCTTTGAAGAGGTAAATATCAGTGAATTGCCGATATTTATGGAAAGCCACTTTTCACACGTTGCGGCTCAGAAGAATCTTCATTTCCATATTGAAGTACATCCTGACGTACCCGATATTATGTACACCGATGAACAACGACTGCATCAAATCTTACGGAATTTACTTTCCAATGCCTTCAAATTTACGTCAAAAGGCTCCGTGACTCTGCAAATTAGAAGGGCAGACCCTTTGCAGGTCAATAAGATAATGCCAAAGGAGAAGTATACGGATTACTATTTGGAGATTTCCGTCACGGATACTGGTATTGGCATAGCCGAGGACAAGAGAGAACACATCTTTGAAGCCTTCCATCAAGCAGATGGTGCAACCAGCAGAAAGTATGGGGGAACAGGTCTAGGGTTATCCATCTGCCGAGAATTTGCACGTCTATTAGGTGGCTGCATTACCTTAGACAGTGAAGAGGGTTGCGGTAGTACCTTTACGCTATATATTCCAAATATGCAGGAAGGGATGACACAGGAACTGTTTTCGGTTCACACAGAAACGGCAGTAGCTCATATGGAAGGGGTTCACGCAGAGAACTCACAGCCTCCCGTTTTTGAAACGGAGGACTTACAGACATCCTTGAAGCAGGGTCAAGTAATGGTAGAGCAAGATCAAGTACTTTCTCCACAAGCACAAAAGGATAATCAGCAGGCACCAAGCTTGTTTAAGGGTAAGCGTGTCTTGGTTGTGGACGATGACAATCGAAATGTTTTTGCGCTCACAACCACTCTTGAACGAGAAGGGTTTAAGGTGATCGCCGCCAGTAACGGGAGAGAGTGTCTTGAAATACTAGAAAAGGATCAGTACATGGATATCATACTCATGGATATTATGATGCCAGAGATGGATGGATATGAAGCAATGCAGGCTATTCGCCAAAAAGCTGATATGAAAAATGTACCAATCATTGCCTTGACCGCAAAGGCTATGAAATATGATCGAGAAAAATGTTTGAAGGCTGGAGCATCCGATTACATCTGTAAGCCATTAAAGACGAGTCAACTGCTTTCAGTTATGCGTGTCTGGTTGGTGAAGTAGGTGTATTAAATAGATGGAGGACAGATCGATGACTTCTTTGACTGAGGCAAATGAATACCAGATTGATGAACGAGAAAGCATTGAAATCGATCTTCTTTTAGAAGGAATTTATCGGATGTATGGCTTTGATTATCGTGATTATGTCAGATCTTCAATAAGAAGGCGCATATGGAATCGTATGCTACAAGACAGGATTCCTACAGTTACCGCTCTTTTAGAGAAGGTACTTCACGATGCTAAATTTGTGGATAAATTGCTAAATGATTTCTCGATTAATGTAACGGAAATGTTTCGTGATCCTAGCTTTTTCTACGTTTTTCGTAAGAAGATAATACCTTTTCTTCACCAGCTTCCTGAAATTAGAATTTGGCACGCTGGCTGTTCAACGGGAGAAGAAGCATATTCTATGGCTATTCTAATTGAAGAAGAGAATCTGAGCCATAAGACTAAAATCTATGCGACAGATATGAATGAGGAAGTGTTGAAACGGGCCGAAAAGGGGACCTTTTCCTTAAAGAAGATGCAGAATTATACAAGGAATTATATACAGGCGGGTGGCAAAAAAGCCTTCAGTGAATATTATTCGACTGACTCTGAATTTGCGATCTTAAACCAATCCATCTTAAAAAACGTAACCTTTGCCCAACACAATTTAGTAACTGATTGTTCTTTTAACGAGTTCCATGTGGTGATTTGTCGGAATGTCCTGATTTACTTTAATACAGACCTACAGAGTCGTGTCTTCCAATTGTTTGATGAGAGCTTATCTACCAATGGCTTCTTTGGCTTAGGGAGTAAGGAATCGCTTTCTTTTGTAAAGGATATGAGCCATTATCAGGAGATTGAAGGAGTGCGGATATATCAAAAATGCAAGTAGAAACATAAAGGAAAGCGAACCTTCTGGATTACGGGAAGGTTCGCTTTTTATTGAAAGGAATCAGGAGGTATTATCCGATGTAATTATTTTAGAGGCTCACCTGTCAGCGCATCAATGAAGTAGGTATCTGACGGCTGACTTAGGATATAAACTAACCAAGGAGCAGGTGCCATTTGATCCTCGTATTGTGGCCATAGATAGCTAAGCTTCACTGGATGGGATGCGACAAAGGCTTTTTTCGCTTGGTCAGCAGTAATGATTTTTTTGCTGTCAGGCAGGGTTGCTTCTGTTTGGAGATCAAAATGGAAACCAATTATTTTTCCTGTAAGAGCATCTACCTGAACGGAGTATGCTTTGTCAGCTACAGGGATGTTTTGGTGTAGCTGGCTGAAGGTAAGATAATATTGGGGATGTTTCTCATTTTTTTTCAGCTTACTCTTGTCCACCCAATCAGGAATTTGCTTTGTATCCTGATCGTTTGAGAAAAGAGAATCAAGAGAAAGCTCTTTTACTTTCGAATCTGCATGCTTCTCTATAAATTGCAGGGCTGCTTTCTCGGCATCCGCAGGTGATAAGATTCCTTTTTTCCCTACATTGGAGCTGTCATGCATGTTCATTCTGATAACTTCTCCTGTTGCCTTATTTGCGTTCAGGTATATATAGATATTCTTATTATCATCGGTACCAGAACTCCAGGAATATTCTACGTAGGTTTTACCTGTATAAGAGTCTTTTTCCTCACGCTCGTCGTATTTCAGCTTGCTCAGATCAAGAGCAAATGCAGGCGATGACAAAAGCTTTTCTGCCTCAGCCTTAGATGTTACCTTCAAGGTTTCCCCTTTAGCGGAGATGGATACTTTTTTAGGAGTAAAGGGTTTAGTTGAATCCCATGTTTCCACAGGCTTACCTGTCTTGGCATCGATTATGTTGACTTGTGGGGGAGCGTATGCAATCACAGGTTTTGAGTTGGTTTTGGCTTGGTCATTAGAATAGTTGCTGATATAGAATACATTCATTTCTGTCAGCTTTTGAAGTGCTTCTTCTGCCTTTTCTTTACTCAAGGCTTCTTTTGGATCGGGAAATTTTTTATCGTCATAGACAATATCTGAATCCCTTAAGTAATAAGCGGTAATGTTACCCGATTTATCCACAGATACATGGACGCCGCTTGAAAGCAAAGGAATTCCGTTGTACAAGCGTTCAAATGCTACATTTCTATGCTTCCAATCCATTCTTTTTCCGTCTTCCGTTGTCATCCCACTTTGTGAGACGCCGATGTGCTCACTTACCTGTAATTTATCCAGCTCATTACCTAAAACGGTTTTGAGAAATTCAGTGGCTTTTTCCTTAGCTAGCTTTTCAGATGGCGGAGTATCTGATACCCATTCAGAATGATTAATATCAAGCTCTAGCAATCGACCAGATTTTTGATCAAAGGAAAGGAAGGCTTCTGGTTCTATTTTATCTTTAGAGGCTTTATCAGAGCCTTTATCGGAACGCTTAAGGAGATAGACCTGATACTTTCCAGTCTGTGTCTTATTATCACTATCAGGTCTATGAGATGCCACCGTAAATGTTTTTAGCTCGGGGATTGCTGTAAGTACCTTGTCAAGCGATTGCTTGATAGCTGTAGGCAAGTTAGCCTGTTCCTGTTTGGCAGTGGCTGGTGTCGTGCTTGCCGATGTGTCCGCTGCCCATACGGGTGTAACGGATAGCATGCTAACGGCAATAAAAGTAGCTAGCGCTGTATGAAGCTTCTTTGCTTTTCTCATAATGACCTCCTCATAGTGAATATCAGTAAAATGTTTCCAATATATATTGACGAGAATAAACAAGAAAAGTCACGCTTATCAGAAAAATATTTTTAAAAATGCTTGCAAGGAGGTTCATTCGTTAGCACGAATCATTAGCAGGCACATATCATCATGCTGATGCTCCCTAGCTTCAGGAGGTAAAATATTTTCTACCAGTTGTTCAGGAGTTAGGGGATGGTTGAAAAGCGCTGTCTTCATGATTTCTGTCCCATCATCTACGGTATTTTCCAGCATTTCTAATAGACCATCCGTGTATAATACCATTTGCATACTCTTCTCGTACGCAATAACCGTTTTTTGTACCTCAATTTCTGAAAAGAAACCGACGGCACAACTTCCTTTATCCAAATAATGAACCGATATATCGTCTACGATCATGATCCCCTTTGGATGTCCAGCATTGACGTATTCTACAGTCCTTTTTTCGGTATCAATGACTAGGTAAATGGCGGTGAAATAGTATTGAAGAAAGCGCTCTGTGCTGTTTAACTGATACATGTATCTGTTTAACTCCTGAATGACTTGTTCTGGGTCAGTAATTTTTGTAATGGTATCACGCAGAACGGATGAAATATACATACAAACCAGGGAAGCCGCAATTCCATGTCCCATCATATCTAATAGGATCACGCCATAGCGCTTTTCATCAATAGGTATCCAGGAATACATATCTCCAGCTAGTTCAAAGGTAGGCAGATATGCAGCGCTAATCTGAATCCGTTCATTATGGATTGGATGGCTTAACACGCTTCGTTGTACTTGTTTAGCAAGCTGAAGCTCACTTTGGATGACCTTATCGCGTTCTCGATGCCAGTCGCTTTCGTGCTTTAAACGCAAAGCAACACGAATACGCGCCATTAATTCAATTTTATTAATCGGCTTCATTACATAATCATTTGCACCTACGTTAAGAGCCTCTGCCATTTTAAACGAGTCACCCATAGCTGTAACAAAAATAATCGGGATATGCTTTAATTCATCATCTTGCTGAATGCGGCGACAGGCTTCAATGCCGTCTATTTCTGGCATCATGAGATCGAGCAATATGAGATCCACACTGCGATGGATTTTATGTGGCGCATCTATTTGCAGATAGTCAAAAAGCTCATAGGCTGAATGCAGGAGCTTAATATCTGTATATCCTTCACTGTTTAATATCTTTTCAATTATGGTGAGATTAATCGGATTGTCATCCACGACGAGAATGCTCATTACCTAATTCTCCTTTTTGTAAAGACAGGATATGTACTCGGTTAATCGTATCATAGCTAGATAGTGAGTGAGCGGCTACACGTCACTTACCTCTTTACCCGTAAACTATATTTTTGAAACAGACCCATGATAAAATTTTGTCTATCTTGTTTTGATACAATAGAAAAAAACATGGTGGCAAATAAACGGGAGCTACCAAAAAAAGTGGTGATGATAATGCTACATCTACATCAGGCAGAAGAGCTTCTGCAAAAATATTACGGTTATCCGGCCTTTCGAAAAGGACAGCAGCAGATTATTGAAAGTATTTTGACCGGGCACGACACGCTAGGAATCATGCCTACAGGCGGAGGGAAATCCATCTGTTATCAAATTCCCGCCTTACTGTTCGATGGAATTACACTCGTAATCTCTCCCTTAATCTCTTTAATGAAGGATCAGGTAGATGCCTTAGTTAGTATGGGTGTACCTGCTACTCAGATTAATAGCTCTCTTTCCTATCATGAGGTGCAGGAAAGAATGAGTGATGCTAGAGGGGGCAGGTACAAATTGGTTTATATTGCTCCAGAGCGACTTGAATCCGAACAGTTTCGGGAAATGATTCAGGAGATGCCTATTTCGTTATTAGCCGTGGATGAAGCGCATTGTGTCTCGCAGTGGGGGCATGATTTTCGACCCAGCTATCTAGCGGTTGCCAGCCTTGTACAGTCATTACGTTCACGGCCTATCGTGGTGGCTTTGACCGCAACGGCTACCCCTGAGGTAAAAGAGGACATTTGCCGGCTCCTTGCACTGCAAGAAGGTCAAGTATTCGTTACCGGGTTTGGCCGGGACAATTTAATACTGGCTGTACGAAGAGGTGAAGATAGGCGTTCATTTGTTTTTGACTACGTGACAGCAAATCATGGACAGGCTGGTATCATATATGCTTCTACTCGCAAAGAAGTAGAAAATCTCTATGAATTTTTACGCCAAAAGGGGCATCGTGTAGGCAAGTATCACGCAGGCCTATCCGAGGATGAGCGTATCAGCAATCAGGATGCTTTTCTATTTGATGACGTAAATGTCATGATTGCAACGAATGCATTTGGAATGGGGATTGATAAGTCCAATGTCAGATACGTCATTCATTACAATATGCCGAAAAATCTGGAGGCCTATTATCAGGAGGCTGGGCGTGCAGGACGTGATGGAGAACGTAGTGAATGCATCCTGCTGTTTCAGGCACAGGATATCCAAACGCAGAAATATTTTATTGAACAAAATGAACAAACGGATGAAAGAAAAGAGCAGGATTACAAAAAATTATATGCAATGAGTGACTATTGCCGAACCTCACGTTGCTTGCAGCAATACATCTTGGAGTATTTTGGTGATCCCCATGCCAAAGAGTGCGGTACCTGCGGAAATTGTACTGATGACGCAGAGTTAATAGATATTACGGTGGAGGCTCAGAAGATATTTTCATGTGTGAAACGAATGAAGGAACGTTTTGGAGCGGTTATGGTCGCACAGGTTCTTAGAGGCTCAACCAATAAAAAGGTGCTTCAATTCGGTTTTTCGGCACTGCCTACATACGGCATTATGAAAGACTACACAGAAAAAGAGATTGTAGAGATGATTCAGTGGCTGATTGCGGAAGGGTATATGAGCTTAACAGAAAGCCAATATCCGGTGGTTATGCTTGGGGAAAGAGCGGTGCGAGTGTTAAAAGGAGAAGAGCAGGTCTGGCATAAGCAACGCGCGAAGCCGATCAAGCGGCAGGAGGATAGTCAATTGTTTGATATCTTACGTCAGTTGCGCAAAACGATTGCCGAGCGAGAGGGATTGCCGCCTTATGTTATTTTTCATGATAGTACCTTGCGGGAAATGAGTGAAATTGTTCCCACTGATAAAGCTACCATGCTCACGATCAAGGGTGTGGGGGAAGCCAAGTGGGAAAAATATGGCGAAGAATTTATCGCATGTGTAACCGAGTATAGTCAGAAGGCATAGCTGGCAAATAGAGTGAATGATGTAGCAGGAAAGAGTGGGGAAAGCCTGAATTTGGCTCTCCCTACGTTTTTTGGAAGTGCAAGGATTGTTTTATTTGTTGGAAATAAAAACCTTCAATTTTTCCTGCTCATTTTTAGTTGTAACATTATTAATATTTCGGTAGTCTACTACTAGGACATTTTTTCACAATTTGATAAAAGGGAGATACTACATGCACTTACTTCAAAAAGCCTGCAAAGGTTTCCTAACAGCTATGCTTGGTTTTTCCTTTCTTGCAACCGGAGTAGCAACTCCTGCTTCTGTAGAAGCTGCAGAGAGCAAGAGTAATGATGTGAACGTCACGTTACTGGGCACATCTGATATTCACGGACGCTTCATGCCGTGGGATTATGGCTTAGATGGTCCTAATCTAACTGGAAGCATGACACAATTATTTACAATTATTAAACAAGTAAGAAAAGAAAACCCAAATACCATCTTATTGGATGCAGGTGATCTTATTCAGGATAACTCCGCGGAGCTATTTAATGATCAGCCGCAATCTCCAATGATGGTAGCCTTAAACGAAATGGGCTATGATGCTTGGGCATACGGAAATCATGAATTCAATTTTGGTTTAGACGTATTAGATAAAATCGGAAGCCAATTCACAGGCACGATGCTCGCAGGTAACATTTACAAAGAGAATGGCGAGCGCTTTATGCCTGCTTATAAAATCATCGAAAAAGACGGCGTTAAAATAGGAATTATCGGAATGAATACGCCAATGATTACAGAATTTGAAAAGGGCACTGACCATCTAAACGGGTTGATCGTTAAGAACCCTGTTGAAGAAACAAAGAAAGCAGTTAGCGAGTTAAAAGGGAAAGTAGATGTCATGATTGGTCTTATGCACATGGGGATTGAGAATGAGAATGGCATCCCAGGTACAGGTGTAGAGGACATTGCGAACGCTAACCCGGAATTAACCGCAATCTTTGCTGGTCATATGCACAAATTGGTGAAAAAAGAAGTCATTAATGGCGTTTTAATCACAGAACCTGATAAATATGGAACACACATCTCCCGCATTGATCTTTCCTTTACCAAACAGGGAGATAAAGTGGTTTTAAAAGAGAAAGAAGCAACTGCCATTCCGGTGAAGGCGGCGGATGGTACTTTTGTAAAATCTGACGCTGGGTTGGAAAAAACCTTGCAGCCGTTCCATGAATTCGCTCGTGCTGATGCTAACATCGTCGTTGCAGAATTAAAGGATGGCAATCTAGTACCGCGCGATGAAATCAAAGGTATTCCACAGGTGCAAGTACAAGCGACACCAATGGCTAACTTCTTTAATGAAGTAATGCTGTATTATAGCAAAGCGGATGTGGTTGCTCACCAGATCGATAATGACGATGTGAAGCTAGATGCAGGCCCGATCAAGAAAAAAGATATTGCCTATAGCTATCGCTATGCGGGCGGAGAGGTTACCGTTTATAAAATTACAGGTAAAGATTTGAAGGATTATATGGAATGGGCAGCAGGCTACTTTAACACAGCTCGCCCAGGTGATGTAACTCCAAGTTTTGATAAAAAACGCCGTGCTTCGAAATATAGCACGAATGATTTTTTTGGTAACGTGAAGTATGAAATTGATTTATCAAAACCAGCCGGTGAACGCATTACTGATTTACGCCGAATGGATGAAACCGCAATCAAACCAGAGGATACAGTTAAAATCGGTATGAACTCCTACCGTATGGAAGCTCTGCAAGCAAAAGGTGGGGCATTAGAAGGACGCAAATTCGACGTTCTTTGGTCTTCTAAACAAAATGATGCGTATGGAGAGACAGGCGGGACGATCCGCAACCTGTCTATGAAATATCTGCAAGAAGTGAAAAAAGGTGTTTACACGCCAAACAACGAGCAATACTGGAAGGTTACCGGCTTCGATGCGAAAGCTCCAGCGCGTGCAGATGTGGTAGAGCTTCTAAATGACGGCATTATGGAAGTCGCAAAAGATGGTAAGTACACAAACATAGCTTCTATTAATGTAAACGATGCTGTTACACCAGCCGAAATCGCAGAGCTTGCGAAAAAAGCGAATGTAAAAGCAGATCAATTTACTGGTGTAAAAACCAAAGGTGAGTTCTATCAAAAGCTAAACCAAGCTCGCAAGGCGTCTGAATCTGCAACGGATCAGTCCGCAAAAGAAGCTGAAAAACCAGCTCCTGCGGCTAAAGCGGAAGAACCAGCAGTAACAACGCCAGCGGAAAAAACAGTGGTTACTCCTGTTCAGCCAGCAAAACAACCAACAGTAGAGGCTCCTGTCAAAAAGCTGGAGCCGGCACAAGTGATTGCATCTGACAAGAAGCAGGCTAGAGTTACAGCATACTTTTTGAACCTGCGCACCAAGCCATTAGCGGGTTCTAAGATCATGGGAGCTGTACCGAAAAATACCGTTTTAGAGATTGTAGGTTCGCAAAAAGGCTGGTTGCAAGTCTCTTATCAGGGTAAGACCGCGTATGTTGATAGTGCCTTTGTAAAGGTACTACCGTAACCAGCTAAATGAAATCAATGCCGTAAAATATGATGTGCTAGGAAAGCAGTCCGATTATAAATCGGGCTGTTTTTTTATAGAGAGGGCCTTTCCAGCTATGATAGATGCCGTATCCAACTAGGGAATGAACACATAGAAATAAGGAGGTAAGTCAGAACTACCTGACAGCCAGAGGCTAGGAAGGAGGATGACATGTTAGAACCAAAACAAATAAGAACGGCTAAAGAACGGTTCATAATAAAAGCAAAGAACATAGCTGTTACAAAAGAAACACCGAAAACAAAATCGAGAATAAAAACAAAATCGAGAACAAAAACAAAGATCACAACAAAAACCAAACTGACAGGACGAATTGTTTTTCCGGGGGATGCTGATTATAATCGGGCACGTGCAGAGTATAATCGTCGATTCAATAAGTTTCCTAGAGTAATTGTGTTTTGTCAGTGTACAAAGGATATCATTAATGCAGTTAAGTGGGCCCGTGAAAGGAAGGTACCCATTCGTATCCGCAGTGGCCGACATAGCTATGAGGGGTTTTCCGCAGTTACCGGCGGAATTATTATCGACGTGAGTGAGATGAACAAGGTACATGTAGATCGTAAGCGTAATCTTGCTTACGTGCAGACTGGTGCACCGTTAGCAGAGGTCTATCAAAAATTATGGGAAAAAGGGGTAACCATTCCTGCCGGCACGGCGGCTGATGTGGGCGTGGCCGGACTCACATTAGGTGGGGGAATTGGACTGCTGTCACGTAAATATGGACTTACACTGGATCATTTGCAAGCAGTCAACATGGTGGTAGCTTCCGGGAAAAAAGGGGCAAAGCTGCTAAAAGCTACTCCACGCCAGCATGCTGATCTACTGTGGGCTTCCAAAGGTGGGGGAGGAGGCAATTTTGGTATTGCTAGTTCCTTTATATTCCGAGTTCGCCCAATTCAATCCGTATCGATCTACAGTATCAAGTGGAAGTGGAAGGACTTTATAAAGGTATTTGATAAATGGCAACACTGGGCACCAAGTGTAACCAATCGCTTAACATCTACCATTGAAATGTCTTCTAAGCAGGTAGGCACAATTGTTTCAACAGGGCAACTGTTAGGAACAGCAGAGGAGCTTAGAAGATTAATAAAGCCCCTCCTAAAAACGGGTTCACCGACAAAAGTTAAAGTTCGACAGGTTCCTTATATCGAGGCAGTTAAGTTCTTTGCCGAATCAGACGAGAATTTATTGCCAAAATTTAAAATAACAGGAGCCTACGCATATAAAAATCTGCCTATTAAAGGGATAAAGGTTTTACAGGAGTTTTTGGCAAACACCCCAAATCGCCATTCTACAGTGTGGTGTCAAAGCTTAGGGGGAGCTGTTGGCCGTGTCATGCCCTCGGAGACCGCCTATTTCCATCGAGGGGCCAGATATATATTTGAGCTTTCGGCTAGATGGAGAGACAATTCATTCCAGACAGCGAGTATACGATGGGTCAATCGCTTCAGAGAAGCACTTACTCCCTATGTCATTGGGGATTACGTGAATTTCCCCGATCTTCATATCAAAAATTGGCCACAGGCCTACTACGGAACCAATTTTGCCCGCTTAAAGAAGGTAAAGAAGAAGTACGATCCTCACAATGTATTTTGCTTCGCTCAGAGTATCCCTGTGTAAAGGGCTACGAGAAAAAAGTGAAATAAAGCAAGGAAGCTACGCTTTCCCGGAGATTTGTACTCCGGGTTTTTGCATTCCAGTAGTTTCCGAGAAAAAGATCAATTTACCTTGAAACTTTTCCTACATTCTGTCACGATTTTCGATATAATCATAGAGATGTAGATTTGAGTAAATCATCGGTGAAAGACCATTACGCAAGAAATCATTCTTTTTTTAATACAGCAAGCAAACAATTAACCATAAAACTAAAGGAGTTAATCATGAGTATTTTAACCGTACAAGGTCTAAGCCATGGTTTTGGCGACCGTGCTATTTTTAATGACGTTTCCTTCCGTTTATTAAAAGGGGAACATATCGGTTTAATCGGTGCTAATGGCGAAGGAAAATCTACCTTCATGAACATTATCACGGGAAAGCTAGAGCCGGATGAGGGGAAAATCGAATGGGCGAAGAATGTGCGCGTGGGCTATTTGGATCAGCATGCCGTACTGCAACGCGGCATGACGATTCGCGATGTGCTGCGTGGAGCGTTTCAATATCTTTTTGACATGGAAGCTGAGATGAATGCTATCTGTGACAAAATGGCCGATGCGACTCCAGAAGAGCTAGAGCAACTGCTTGAAGATATGGGAACCATTCAGGATACGTTAACTAACAATGATTTTTATGTGATTGACGCTAAAATAGATGAGATTGCCCGCGGGCTAGGTCTGGAAGACATTGGTTTGGAACGAGATGTACAAGATTTAAGCGGCGGACAACGTACCAAGGTTCTGCTTGCCAAACTGCTTTTAGAGAAACCAGACATCCTTCTATTGGACGAGCCTACCAACTATTTGGATGAGCAGCATATTGAATGGTTAAAACGCTACTTAAACGAGTATGAGAATGCCTTTATTTTGATTTCGCATGACATTCCATTCTTAAATAGCGTTATTAACCTGATTTATCATATGTCCAATCAAGAGCTGGGCAGGTATGTTGGGGATTATGATAACTTCATGCAAATCTATGAGGCGAAAAAGGCACAGCTTGAATCTGCTTATAAACGCCAGCAACAGGAAATTTCTGAGCTTAAGGATTTCGTAGCACGTAACAAGGCACGTGTATCCACGCGAAATATGGCGATGTCTCGTCAGAAGAAGCTGGATAAGATGGAAGTGATTGAGCTTGCTAAGGAAAAACCAAAGCCAGAGTTTAACTTCAAGGAATCTCGTGCTTCCGGCAAAGTGATTTTGGAAGCAAAGAATTTGGTTATCGGGTATGACGAGCCATTGTCCCGCCCGCTTGATTTGTATATGGAGCGCGGACAAAAAATTGCCTTAGTAGGTGCAAACGGCATTGGTAAAACAACCTTAATGCGCAGTATTTTAGGGCAAATTAAGCCAATCTCCGGTGATGTACGCATGGGTGATTACCTGAATATCGGTTATTTTGAACAGGAGATGAAAGGAAGCAATCCTAATACGTGTATTGAAGAAACGTGGCAGGAATTCCCGTCATTCACTCAGTTTGAAGTGCGTGCAGCGTTAGCAAAATGTGGACTGACAACCAAGCATATCGAAAGTAAGATTGATGTGTTGAGCGGGGGAGAAAAGGCGAAGGTACGCCTATGTAAGCTAATTAACCGCGAAACCAATTTACTTGTACTAGACGAGCCTACGAATCACTTGGATGTTGAGGCCAAGGATGAATTAAAACGCGCCTTGAAAGCGTACAAGGGCAGTATCCTCATCATATGTCACGAACCAGAGTTCTATCAGGATGTTGTGACTGATGTATGGAATTGTGAATCCTGGACGACTAAAGTATTCTAAGCTTGCGCGAGATCAAACTATCATAATAATGGTTCCATAAAAGAGAAGCACTCTAAACCTAGCTTTTGCTGGTTTAGGGTGCTTCTTCTGTTAGTAAAACGCTTTTTTTCTCAGAAATCCCTTTGCTGTCCGTGACGTGCCATTGCTATGATTGTGACTTGACCTCATGCCTAATTTACTTTGGAAAAATCGCCGTTACTTTAAAGTAGTCACCATCAATATCGATGTGCAATTCCCCACCCTGCAGATCCATAATACTCTTGGCTATGGCAAGCCCCAGTCCGGAGCCTTCTGTATGGCGGGATTGATCTCCGCGCTTGAAACGCTCAAATAACTCGTTTACTTCAAAGTTAATTTCGTAGGCAGAGACATTCTTGATCGTAAACAGCACGCGATCTGCTTCCTCGTGCAGGGAGAGGTAAACACGAGTATTGGGCAAGGAATACTTAATCGCGTTGCTAATGAGGTTTTCGAATACACGCCAGGTCTTTTTCCCATCCACATGCATAAGTATTTTAGGCTGATCAACATGGAGGCGGAAGGTTAGTCCTGAAGCAGGTATCTTATCAGTAAACTCAGCCAGTGCTTGGTTTAGGAGAGCGACAATATCTACCTGCTCTACACGCATCTCGACAGCACCACTCGCGACTTTGGATGCCTCAATCAAATCATCAATCAGCACCTTTAAACGATGGGTTTTTTTGTCCAATATGTTAAGGTATTCTTTTGATTCCTCAGGAGTCAGTGTGTCTTGTTTCAAAAGTCCGACATAATTCATAATCGAGGTAAGCGGTGTACGCAGATCATGCGAGACATTGGTGATCAGCTCCGTCTTTAACTTTTCGCTTTTCATCTGACTATCCAGCGATTTTTTTAAGCCCTCCCGCATATTATTGAGATTCTGGACCAGTTCTTTAAAGTTTCCAGCCTTTGGCTCCTCGATATGCAGGCTAAGCTGTCCTGCTGCTATATATTTTGTAGCTTTCATAATTTTGTTTAGGGTACCTATTCTACGTAGGGTAAGGGGCACTACAAAGAGAAGGTAAAACATGCTGTAAAAGAAGCCCCAGATAACAGGAATACTACGGATATCAACCATCCCCCAGATTCCCCAGAAAATTAACAGACAGCTAAAACCAAACCCGGCGGACAAAATAGCTAATAGGACGACTTTAAACAATAAGCTTTTGTATAACGTGCTTTCTTGAAAGAGGATTTTTAGCTGATGCAAAAAACTTTTTTGCCATTGAAGCTGAAGCTGTTCCCGATTATTCAAAAGGTACCAAGCTTCGTATATATGCAAGGTGATATAGGCAAACAGTAGTGCAAAGCCGGTTAATACAAGAACATGTACGATGCCAAGCTGTAAATAGAAAAAGGATGTTTGATTCAAGGAAATGATTGTAGTTATGCAAATAATGGCCAATAAGAAAATCCGAATATCAATCGGTATAACGCGGAGTACTCGTGCCATTTTTCCTAAGAGTAAGACAGCTATACTCTTTTGTTTGAATAAATAGATGCCAATCGAAATGATTCCTATCAGACTAACCAAACCTACTAGGCACTCGTTAATCAATCGATCTCTAATTGCTAAAAAGTGCGTATAGCATTTAAGTTCCAGATTTTCTTCATTTAGGGTAAGAGGAACTATGACATACCCCCACCAGTCCAAACGTTTGAAAAGATCATTAATGTCTTCAAGATTATCAGGTGGATTTAACATTGGGAATCTTGCATAGAATAGTGTTCTTGTTTTTAATTCTTCTTCAGTTGGAAAATTATCTATGTTTTTATAAACATCTTTCGTTTGTTGATTTTGAATATAGTAGTGAAAGGTATTATCTAGTATAGAAAGTCTAAACTCGATCCTTTTAAATGCTTTACCTTGTTCATCAAACGGTTTTTTTTTGTAATCTTTAAAAACTACAAATCTTCGTTCCAATAAATTTGAAAATCGATCCACATCTCTTCCAAAGTCATTGGTAGTAAAGTAATAGTCCTTGCTTAATTGCGGTATGTTATTCAGAACATCTATCGTAGCTAGGAATAGTAAAGCCAGCAGATAAAAGCTTACAACAAGAGCAACTAAGGGGATAAATTTACCCTTCGATTTTGTATCCAATGCCCCACACCACCTTTAAATATTTGGGCTCTTTTGGGTTGATTTCAATTTTTTCGCGAATTCTTCGGACATGAACAGCCACTGTATTTTCCGCATTGTAATAAGGCTCCTTCCACACTTTTTCATAAATTTCCTCAATAGAAAATACGTGGCCTTTATTGACCATTAGTAGCTCAAGAATTTTATACTCCGTTGCGGTCAAACGAACTTCTTCACCATCTACCGTTACGGTTTTCGCATTCGTATTGAGGGTCAAACCGCCGACTGTCGTTTCGCCCTCGCGTACCTTGTAATTGCCTAGATTGGTATATCTGCGCAATTGGGATTTCACACGGGCAATTCAATAGGATTGAACGGCTTCGTGATGTAATCATCTGCGCCTACATTAAGACCTAGCACGATATCGGTATCCTCAGATTTGGCTGAGAGCATAATGATAGGAATATTCTTTGTTTCTCTGATGGTAAAGGTAGCTTTAATCCCATCCATAATCGGCATCATAATATCTAGTAGGATAAGATGAATCTCTTCTTTTTCCAGAATCTCTAATGCTTCCGCACCGTTCCTCGCTTGAAAGACGGCGATATCCTCATTGCGCAAATAAATTTTGATAGCTTCTCTGATTTCTGCTTCGTCATCTACGACTAGTACTTGATATTTTGGCATCTGTTATCCACCTTTTCTTCACGTTCCTTTCATTGTGTCATAGGCTTATCTTACAAACAACTTGTTACAAATAATGAAATGGAAATCTTACAAAAGTCTTAAGATGTAGCAAGTCCTGCTGCTCAAACAACGAAAGCCCCCTTCACTAATGTGTAAAGGGGGAGCTGAAACATCTATTAATGGCTGATTTGCCAAGGCCGTTTGGCAGGAGCTGGAGCAGGTACACCTGTCGGAAAGTGAGAAGGGTAGGAGTGTCTGCATGAGTGTGTGGCCGAATGTTCACGGCGTACGACCTTGGGGGTGGCACTTTGTTCAATACGCTGGCGTAATGCGCCGGAGGAAGTGATTAACCCGGGTGGAGTGTACAATCTAACGGCGTCCTTTGTGCAAAACGGACAATCAATGATTTCGGTAGCATGCTTCATGCTCATTGTCTCTTCAAATGGGCCGCAATCCTGACAGTGAAAGACGTAGGTTGGCATTAATAGCTCCTTTCTTTTGAATCACGCATGAGCGATCAACACGATTATTTTGGTAAAATATCTCGATCAAAAATGGAGGTGGGAAGCCACAGTGTGCAACAAGCATTGGGTACATCGACTATACCGCTAATTCTGCCTTCAACGGGCGCTGTGCTTAATAACATGTAAGCTTGTTCCCCGGTATAGCCCATCGTTGTTTTTAGATATTCAATTGCATTGAGGCAGGCACGGCGATAAGCAAGATGTGCATCCAAATAATATTGCTCACCAGTCGATTCATGCACGGAAATCCCTTCAAAAACCAAAAACTCAGAATAATGGGGATCAACGGGACCTGGCTTAAACACTGGGTTTTCCGTGATTTTATACTTGGCCATTCCTCCTTTAATCAAATCAACGTGCAGATCAATCCAGCCTGCCATTTCGATTCCGCCGCAGAACGATATTTCTCCATCGCCTTGTGAGAAATGCAGGTCACCAACTGAAAGCTTAGCTCCATCCGTAAAGACGGGGAAATAGATTCGCGTTCCTTTCGAAAGGTTTTTAATATCGCAGTTGCCCCCATTTTCACGCGGAGGTACTGTACGAGCGGCTTCTTTGGCAATTCGGTCAAATTCAGCTCCTTTTAGACGACCCAGGATGGCACTATCCGGGTTGGGAAGATTAGCGTAGGCAGCGTTCTTTACGGGGGCATTTGCTATGACCACTGATTCACGCTTGTTCCATTTGTCTAAAAGCTGAGGAGAAGGGGCTGTACCAATTAGGCCAGGATGAAGGATGCCAGCGAATTTGACGCCGGGAATATGACGAGAGCTTGCATAGATCCCATGAAAATCCCAGATGGATTTAGCTGCTTTTGGGTAATGCTCAGTTAGAAATCCACCGCCATTCTCTTGGGCAAATATACCGTTGAAGCCCCACTCTGATCCTTGAATGGCTCCAATATCTAAAATATCGACGACTAATAAATCACCGGGCTTTGCCCCATTAACCCAAACTGGACCACTCAACACATGAATACGGTTGAGATTTACATCTCGAATATCACTGGGGTCGTCATTATTTAAGATTTGCCCATCAGTCCAGTCTTTGCACTCCATTCGAAAGACTGCTCCAGGATTTACAGAAACAGTGGCGGGAATGTCTGGATGCCAACGATTATGACCAGGAGTGACCTGATCCTCCATAGGCTTGTTCAGATCTACTTGAAATAAAACCTCCGGCATAGAAGACCTCCTTTTGCTGTATAGCCTTGTTATCCATTCCTATGTGGACAAGGATAAAATCATTACTGATTGAATGAAATGGTTTCTTGTTTGGATATGTTGGTAGATAGAGGTACAATAAGAGCTAACCAAAAGACTAGAGATTATAGGGGATACGCGATGAATAATATTTTTAAGATATTCAAAAGAGACGTGAAAAAAATTGCAACGAATTGGGCTGCTGCCATTATTATTTGTGGACTTGTTTTCTTACCGTCTCTTTATGCGTGGTTTAACATTAAGGCTTCTTGGGACCCGTATGGACAAACGAGCGGTATTAAGATTGCTGTGTCTAATCTGGATAAGGGAGCAGAACTGCGCGGGAACAAGCTTAATATTGGAGAAGAGATCATTACCTCGTTACAAGAGAATAAAAAGATAGGCTGGGTATTCACCGATGCGGATAATGCCCTAAGAGGAGTAGAGCATGGTGATTATTACGCGAGTATCACCATACCTGCTAATTTTTCAGAACGAATCGCAACAGTGCTATCCAAAAATCCGCAAAAGGCGGAAATTATCTATAACGTAAATGAAAAAATCAACGCTATCTCACCCAAAATTACGGCTAAAGGCGCAAGTGGTGTAACGGAGGAGGTCAATCGCAATTTTATCAAGACAGCCAACGGCACCATTTTCCGGATCTTTAACGAGATTGGCATTCAGTTAGAGAGCGAGCTACCAACGATTAGACGATTAATTGAACTTGTGTATAAAGTAGAAGCCTCCTTCCCGGAAGTGCATAAAGTGATTTCTACAGCAAGTGTCGATTTGAAAAAAGCGGATGATATCTTAAAGAAGGCGCAAAATAATCTGCCGGTAGTGACGCAGCTTGCGCAAGATGCCGAAAAGCTTTCTGTTCACGTAGGCGAGTTCTTGGATCACAGTGCAGATGCTATCGGAACGCTGACACCTACCATCAAAGAGAACTTACTTTTGATTCAACAAACCGCTGTGCTAAGCGAAAAGCTGCTAGGCATACTGCAAGACGTAAGCTTTGTGCCAAGCTTGGCTAAAGTAGAGCTTGATCGTACTGCTGAACGCTTGGACAGAGCAATTAGCGTTACCAATCGTTTGATAGGAGTGTTTGAGCCGCTATCCAATCTGACTGGGAAACGACTGCATTTTGTTACGGATAAGCTTAAAGGTATAAAATCGACTTTTGAAAAGCAGCAGATGATTGTCACCTCCATAGCAGATGCGCTTGATCGTGGTGAAAGGCCGGCTCAACAGCTAGTGGATCAGTTTATACAGCTCTCAAGAAATACCTCTCAGGCGATTGATGATCTTCTCAATCGATTTGATACGCAGATTGAACCGCTTATCATGGAAGGCATCGAAAAGGCGAAACAGGATGCCAATCAAGCAAGAGCGGTGATCAAGGATGCAATTACCAGCATACCGGATGTGCAACAGATTTTACAGGATGCCGCGAAGGGACTTTCTTTGGGAAGTAAGGATTTATTGCTGCTTCAAAAAAATCTTCCTGAGATAGAAGCAAAAATTAAAGATGTAGCCAAGCGGATACGAGCCTTAGAAAAAGAGGGCAACTTAGAAGAAGTAATTGATCTGTTGAAGAGAAATGCAGAGAAAGAAAGCCAGTTTTTCGCAGAACCCGTTATTTTAAAAGAAAATCGGATGTTCCCGATTCCGAATTACGGTTCAGCAATGTCGCCGTTTTTTACCACATTATCCCTGTGGGTGGGTGCCTTGCTTCTTGTTTCATTATTAAGCGTAGAGGTTCATGATGAGAAGCATGTCTTTAAAAGCTACGAGGTCTATTTTGGCAGGTATCTGACCTTTGGCATATTAGCTATGCTCCAGTCTGTTATGGTCACGATGGGGGATATCTATATATTAGGAGCCTATGTAGCAGATAAAATGTGGTTTGTTTTATTTGGTTTAATCATTAGCGCGGTGTTCATGCTGATTGTTTATACGCTTGTCTCTGTTTTTGGAAATGTAGGGAAGGCGATGGCAATTGTGCTTCTGGTGCTCCAGCTTGCTGGCTCTGGAGGGACATTCCCGATTCAGGTTACACCTCCATTTTTTCAAGCGATCTATCCATTTTTACCCTTTACGTATGCTATTAGCATGATGCGAGAAGCGGTTGGTGGCATTCTTTGGGATATTATCAACAGAGATATCATAATGATGACTGTCTATGCTGGAATTGCTTTGATCATCGGATTGGCTTTAAAGAAATTCATAAACCGATCATCAGCTAAATTAGTGAAAAAAGCTAAGGAAAGTCAACTGATTCATTAGTACAACCTAGCCAAGATGATTCAGTATGTTTCTCAACCAAATGAAAGACCGTTCCCCAGCCTGCGGGAACGGTCTTTTACAAATCATTTATGAGTATAATGAATCATATCTCACAGTAATCATGTTTGCTTACTTGTTTGGAAGTAGCTCAGCTTTTGTTTTACCTACTAGAATTGTTGATTCAGTAGGAATCCACATACCTGTGTTTTCATCGCGACCTTGTAGCACGTATTTAGGGTTTGGTCTGTTCATTTCATCTACAGCTTGTTTGGTAACTTTACCAATATTTCCTTCTTTTAGAAGATTAAGAATTAGAACTAATTTTGTATCAGGGAATTGAGTCATCATTTCGTAGTCACCGTTGCTGTCGCCGCCAATGAATAGAGGACCGTTTCCACCGTGTTTTTTAGCAATTTCCGCTTTAATTACTTCTGTTTTTCCGCCATAAACGGTTTTGTACCAGTTCTTTTTGTATACGGGTTGCATAACGCCTTTTGCGTCTTTTTCCAATTCCATACCGATTACGTTTTCTTTTGGAATGTTATAGCCATACTTAGGATTTGATGCAAATACTTCTACTACTTCTTTCATAGAAGCAGATACTACATAAACATCAATTCCATTGGAACGGAAGGTATTCATCATGGTAGCAACCTCTGGAGATAGACGAAGACCGGATGTATATGTAACGCTGATTACGCCAGCTTTACCGCTCAGTGTTTTAGGGCTTGTATAGTTGATTTTGCGGATAGAGTCACCAAGACCGTAGTCATTGGAACGTTCAGCCAACTCATGAACTTCATCAACGCTCATGTTAGTTAAGAAGTAAAGAACCCAAGGATAACCTACATCGCTACCATGAGAACCGTTGATCGCTTCGTACAAGAAGTACATTTTTGTACGGAAGTCGATGAATTGGTCAGACTTAGTAACTTCCTCTAGGGATTTTTTACCTTTGAAACCTTTATAGTTTTCATACAAGAATTTGTAGTCAGAAATGATATCAGCGGAAACATTTTCCATTGTGATCGCTTTGCCATCTACTGTTTTGTATTTGTCAGCAAAAGGACCTTTTGGAACGTTCATAACCAATACTTTTGCAAATTCTTCTGGTGTTAATTTGAAGATCAAGTGATTGATTTGATAAATAAGAAGCGCTTCTTGCGTATCGTGCATGATGCTAGTGTTATCCCAGTCAAAAACAGCATAAGGTTTTTTATCTGCTTTGTAATTAGGACTTTTCACGCCATATTGGTCGATCATTTTTTGAACAGCAGCGTGAGTTTTTTCAGCCCATTTACCTTTATCAAGCAGTTGTAATTGCTGTTGAGCAATTTGTGTAGCAGAAGCTGTTGATAGTGGAGCTGCGAATGCTGGTGCTGCACCTAGCATAAGTGATAGAGATAGTCCAACACTTAGCAATACGTTTGTTTTTTTCATGATTTTCTCTCCTTTATGATGTGAGTTTTCTTATAAACAATCGGGAATATCATGGATACTCCCGATTATTTGCGATGGAAGTCTTGCTAAATAGAGAGTATAAATATGCTGTTATACCCGGAAACGGTCAATTAAGCTCGTTAATTCCTGAGATATTTGACGTAGTTCCTCAGATGATCCTTGAAGAGCCAGCATTGCAGTTACCTGGGACTCAGAGGATGCAGACACGTTTTGCATGTAGTCAGCCGAAAGCTTAGCGATATGTGCTGTCTCATCTACAGAAGATGCAATCTCTTCACTGGCAGCAGACATTTCCTCTGAAATGGCAGAGTTATCATGGATTTGCTCAGTTATATTTTTGATTTGTTGAAGGATGCGTTGGAATGCTTCACCGGAATCCTGTACCAATTGAACACCGTTCGAGACGCTATGGTTTACATCATTCATAGAATCCATGGCACGATTGGTTTCTCCGTGTACTTCATTGATTAAGCTAGCAATCTTACCAGCAGATTCTGAAGATTGTTCGGCAAGCTTTCTTACTTCATCCGCAACAACAGCAAAACCTCTACCATGTTCTCCCGCACGAGCAGCCTCTATGCTTGCATTTAGAGCAAGAAGGTTGGTTTGGGAGGAGATGTCGGTAATCATATCTACAATTTTTACAATCTCGTTAGAACGATCCTGTAGGACCTTCACAACAGAGAGAGAATGTTCAACAGATACACCAATGTTGCTCATTTGCTGAACAGCGTGCTGTACGGTTTGGTTACCATTCTCAGCTTCTTGTGTTGTATCAAGCGAAAACTCTGCAATAGAGGAGGTGGATTCCGCGATTCGTTGAATACCCAGTGCCATTTCCTCCATGCCTTTAGCACTTTCCTCTGTACGCATGAGCTGATTATCTGCTCCGCTTGCTACTTCTTTTACGTTCTCAGCAATCTTATCGATAGCAATTATATTACTCTCCACATGAGCGGATACCTGCTCTGAGGACGCTACCAGTTTTTTGGATGCGGATACAATCTCTGAAATCAGATACTTGATAGACAATTGCATGGATTGCAGAGAATTAGCCAGAGTACCTAACTCATCCTTACGTTGAAGTAAATGAGGCTGTACTTCCTTGGTTAAATCACCTTCTCCAATCTCTCGCATGTGACCAATTAAGGTAATGATTGGCTTAGAGAACTTACCAGCTAGAATAATAGATGCAACCAAAGCAATTACGCCCAAAATTACACTCATGATCAAAATAAGGAAGAAGATATGATCAATGCTGCCATTAAGCTCGCTTTGTTCAATAAATGAAATATATTTCCAACCAGTTTTTGGCGAGGTATAGACGTTCGTTAAATAATTTTGATTTTCCATAACGACTTCCAGTTGACCTGACGACATTTCACTTAGTTGGGCTAATGTTTTATTATCCAAATCTTTTACGTTTTTGGAGATCATATCCGGATATTGAGGGTTGGCAAGTACAGTACCCTCAGCGGAAATCATCATAACATAACCGGTTTCTCCAATTTTCATTTCCTTCAAGACTTCGGTTAAATTCAGTAGGTTTGTATCAATGCCAAAAACCCCTACTGCTTTTCCCGTCATATCGCGAAGCTGTGTAACGATACTGACTGCAATAGTATCTGTTCCTGTCAAGATATAAGGAGCAGTGATTACGGCCTTGCCTGGTTCTTTCATAGCATCTGTATACCAAGGACGGTCACGCGGGTCATAATGTGAGCTCATATTTTTGGCAGGATACTGTGTATAACCGCTAGACTCAGTGCCTATAAATAACGATGAAGTGTTGGGATGGGCTTGAATATAGCGTTTAAACTCTTGGGCCAGTTCTGCTTCTAAACCACCATTTGCCATAGCATCTATTTTAACTGTCCCAGTTTCGTTCTTATATGACTTGATCGATGCATCTGTTCTCTTCAACAGCGCAGAGTTTGCAAGCATGAGTACGTTTTCACGAATGGAATTAAAATAAATAGATACGCCATTATCCACTTGGGCTACTTCCTTGGTATTAGCATCCAAGAAATCCTGATGAATCTGTCTTTTCATATCCAAGTACACAATGCTACTAATAAGGGCAATCGGGATCGTGATGCATAAGACAAATGCAATGATTAACTTGGCTTTTATTGTATGAAACAAAGGCGTTCCCTCCCACATGCAAGTAACCCCTATCAACTTTTTCCAAATAAAAGGAAATAGAGGCGGAATTTTATTTCTGTTCTATTAATTAATCGGATAAATCGGGAATAAAATGAAGGATTATTTCGAAGGTACATAATCATGTTAAATATTCGTTGAAAATTTATGATATTTCTGTGAAATTTTAAAAACATGATATTTAAGGTATTCTATTGAGCTTACTCGAGTAAAAATAGGAGGTTTTTCGAGCGTTTTTACGCGAAATTTAAACTTTATTTTCACAAAAAAATTATCATTTTAATACATATTTTCAGGATAAATATGGTAATCAATGGTGATAAAATTCTTTTTCTTAACAAAATGCTGTTCTAAACTTAACAGGACCTACACAGCATATTAAAAAACAAAAGGTACGATACAACTAACAAGTAGATAGTGAAAAGGTTGGAGCTGGGGAGAAACCTCAATAGAAATTACCAAAAACTTTTTTAAAAGAAAGTGGATTGGCAGGTTCTATTTGAGGTTTTTTGTTTTTTAAACAGGAGGCGAATAGCAGACATGAATCAAGCGGAGTTTTACGCCAGATTAGCAAGGCACAAAATCATTGCATCCATTAAGCAGCCAAAATCGCTGGAACGTGCATTGGAGGCTCCCATCAGTGCTGTAGTGCTGTCAATCGGGAATCTAAACACAATGAAACGATACGTTGATCTGTTTAAATCGCACCAGATTCCAGTTTTTCTTCACCTAGAGCGCATTGGTGGCATTAGCTACGACCGGGAAGGCATGGCCTATGTAGGCGAGAATGTGAAGCCAACAGGCATTGTTGCAACGCGTAATACGTTGATTAAATTAGCAAAAAAGCATGGCATGCTTACGATCCAACGTTTGTTCTTAGTTGACAGCGATTCGCTCAAGTCTGGAATTCAATCTATTCAGGAAACTCAACCGGATGCGGTGGAGATCATGCCTGCCTTGCTGCCGGAGTATATCATTGAGTACCGCAATTCGCTTCAACAGCCAATTATTGCAGGCGGGCTGATCAAGAGGCGGGAGCAAATGGTGACTGCTCTTTCGCACGGCGCTATTGCTGTATCTGTAGGAAAACATCAGTTGTGGAAGGAGAATATGGGGAATGAACACTTGCAGCACGCTTCTATTTGATTTAGATGGTACCTTGCTGGATAGCAGGGAGGGTGTGATAGATGCGGTTTACTGCACGATAGAAGAGCATTGCCCCGGCTTGTTTACCAGAGGGGAAATAACAGATCGGTTTGGCGAAGCCTTGGAGGAATTTTTACATGCCGTTGAAGCAAGAATCAACGAGCAGCAGGTACAAAGGCTTGAACTGCCTGACCAATTCAAAGTAAGGCATTGGGATCGCACAGCATATTGCAAGGATTACTTTACGTACATGGAACGTCACAACAGACAGGTGCAGTTGTTTCCATTTGTGAGAGAAGGGATAGAGGCACTCAAAAAACGAGGATTTCAGCTTGCTGTTGTCACCAATAAACAACGTGAGCTTGCTTTGCAAGACCTGGAAATGGCGGCGATTCTGCATCTAATGGACACAGTGGTCACGCTAGATGATGTGGTGCTTGGCAAGCCTTCTCCTGAGCCGATACAGAAGGCGATGGCAATCCTAGGGACCGTCCCTGAAGAGACACTCATGATTGGTGACAGCAGGTATGATCTGTTATCCGCTCGTGCGGCAGGTGTGCGCAGCGTGTTGTTGGAGTGGTACGGAGCAGATCAACGAATCAAAGAGGAACCTCATTATCGATTTAAAACATTCCATATGCTTGTCGATGAACTGCTGTTAGCCAGTGTACAAGGAAAGGGTGAGTAGAGTGGCAGAAGTTGTGCTGAAGCAGGTAGTGAAGTCCTATCAGCATCAACAAGTGGTAAAGGGTATGGATTTGGTGATTCCGGAGGGCTCCTTTACCGTTCTTGTTGGTCCATCAGGCTGTGGAAAATCAACTACGTTACGAATGATAGCTGGGCTTGAGACCGTGACCAAAGGCGAAATTTGGATAGGTAAGCAAAAGGTGAACGATGTACCACCCGGTAAACGAGATTTAGCCATGGTGTTTCAAAACTACGCGCTGTACCCCACGATGACAGTCTTTGACAATATTGGCTTTGGATTAAGAAACCGAGGCATTTCGAAAAAGGAATGCAAGAGACTGGTCGAGGAAATCGCGGAAATCGTAGGGCTTCAGGATTACTTGCATCGTAAGCCGGCCCAATTATCAGGAGGTCAGCGCCAGCGTGTGGCTTTAGCCAGAGCCATGGTGAAAAAGCCAAAGGTGTTTCTCATGGATGAGCCCTTATCTAATCTTGATGCGAAATTGCGGAATCAGATGCGTGTAGAATTAACCAGCTTGCATAAACAGCTAGGAACTACATTCATCTATGTGACGCATGATCAGGTAGAAGCAATGACGATGGGCGATCAAATCGTGGTCATGAATGAAGGAGAAATTAAGCAGGTGGCCTCTCCGATCAAGCTCTACCATGAGCCGGAAAATCTATTTGTTGCCCAGTTTATCGGTTCCCCTTCCATGAATATTTGTCATCAGAGGGATCACGCAGGATTCATAGTAGGTTTTCGCCCGGAAAAAGGGATGATAAGGACAGAGCAAGGACTGGTACAACATGAACATATGCCGCAATCATCTAGTTCGGATTTTTCTAGTAGAGGCCGTATTATCTCCCGAGAAATTCTTGGCTCCGATGTATTGTATTACGTACAGACAGATTCAGATCAGATCGTAGTCAAAAAGGAGGCAGACCAGCTTCTTTCCCCAGGGGCCGATGTTATCGTATCCGTGCTTCCTGAACACCTGTATTTCTTTGATCCAGCTACAGGAATGCGTAAGAATCCTCCTCACCCTCCTTATCAAAAATCTGCGATCGCAGGAGGATTGGTTTAAATGGAAAAGGTGGCTACACCAGAAACCAAATCGCTGCCTACTCCATCGGTCTGGTCTCGGGAACAGATGATGAAAACGAAATTTTTGGAACATGTGCGTCCTTATGCATACATTACTCCTGCTTTGTTGTTTTTTACGCTGTTTTTCTTATTTCCGATCGGTTACATGATTTATCTTAGCTTTCATGATTGGTCGCTGTTGAATTTGGGTGAGATCGAATGGGTAGGCTTTGCTAACTTTCGAGATCTATTCCAAGAACCAGATTTTCATCTCGTGTTTCTCAATACGATTGTGTTCACGATTGGTACGGTGTCTATCAGTATTTTGCTAGCCTTTTTTCTGGCTCTTTGGCTAAATCGAACAGCTAAAATTTATGGAATCATGCAAGCCGCGGTTTTTAGCCCGCATATCATTTCTCTGGTGTCAGTGTCCATGCTTTGGATGTGGCTTATGGACCCGCAATACGGTTTATTGAACGCTCTTTTGGAATTCATCGGATTACCTGCTTATACATGGCTTAGTGATACCAAAAGTGCGCTGATTTCACTCATTCTAGTCAGTGTTTGGAAGGGTGTAGGCTATAACACGCTAGTTTTTATTGCGGGACTGCAAAGCATACCGAAAGATCTCTACGAGGCGGCCAGTTTAGATCAGGCAAGTAAATGGAAAACGCTGCGCAAAATTACGCTGCCGATGCTGTCCCCCACTTTATTTTTTCTAACGGTCATTAACATCATCTCCTCCTTTCAAGTTTTTGACACGATTTATATCATGACGCAGGGAGGTCCTGTTGATAGCACAAATATGCTTGTTTTCTATATCTATGAACAGGGAATGGATTTCTACAATGGGGGGATTGCTTCGGCCGCGTCTGTTTTACTATTGGGACTCATTGGAGTGGTCACTCTTCTACACTTTTTATTTATGGAAAAACGTGTTCACTATCGCTAAAGGAGAGATGACAAGTGAAGCAAGTAGGATACCTTTCGCTTCAAGCGCTTGAATGGATGCTATTACTAGCCGTATCGCTCATCTTTGTCTTTCCTTTTCTATGGATGGCATTGACTGCTTTTAAAACATTGCCGGAGGTCTTTCAATTTCCGCCTACCTGGTGGCCTGAGTCTTTGCAGTTTCAGAACTTTGTAATCGCTTGGAACTCGGGGCCATTCTTTACTTATTTACTAAACAGCCTGCTGGTAGCGGTTGGTATTTTATTTCTTCAAATCTTAACGACTGTACCTGCTGCCTATGCATTTGCAAGGTATCGCTTTCGGGGAAGAAATTTTTTGTTTGGCGTCACCTTAATCGCTCTGATGATTCCGCCTCAGGTCATCTTTCTGCCGATCTACGTGGAGATGAGCAATTGGGGGCTCGTGAACACCTTATGGTCATTGATATTACCTTATGGAGCGAGTGCCTTCGGTATTTTTTTATTACGTCAGGCCTTTATGCAGGTACCAGACGAGGTAATTGAGGCGGCACGGTTGGATCATGCATCTGAGTGGAAAATCATGTGGACCATTATGGCTCCTATGGCAAAGCATGTGTTGGTCACATTTGGACTATTTAGCTTCATTTATCACTGGAATGATTACTTTTGGCCGCTCATCATGACCAATAGTAACGAGGTGCGCACATTACCGATAGGAATTTCCATGCTTAAAGCGGCTGACGGAGGCAGTCAGTGGAATGTGGTTATGGCGGGGAATATGATTTTGGTGTTCCCGATACTGCTGATTTTCTTTTTTGCTCAGCGCCATATTATTAGCGCGTTTGTGTATCAATCCAAATAACGTAATGTCAAGGAGGGCAAGAACGTGAAAAAGTGGGGCTTATCTATTCTAATGTGTACAGTAGGCTTGTCAGGAATGCTAGCGGGATGTGCTCAGCAGCAGGCAGCAGGAACTACTGAACAGGGGACAGCAGCAAGTCAGGAAGCAACAGCATCTACCCAGCCTGTTGAGATTGATTTCTGGTATGCAGTAGGCGGTCATAATGGGGAAATGGTTCAAAAGCTTGTAAAGGAATTTAATCAAACGCATAAGGATATTGTGGTGAAGCCCTCTTATCAAGGAAGCTACTACGAGAATCATACTAAGGTGCTGTCAGCGGTCACAGCCGGGAATCAGCCTGATGTTACGATGGTTGAGATTGCTTCCATTGGAGCCTTTGCGGATGCGAGGGTGTTAGAGGACCTAGGTCCGCATGCCGCTGGAGAAGAGAAGAAATACAATCCTGGTCTTATGGGCAACTCCTATTGGAAGGAGAAATTATATGCCGTTCCCTTTAATCGTTCCACTCCTTTGCTATATCTCAATCGCGATTTATTGAAGAAAGAAGGACTTGATCCAAATGGGCCAAAAACCTGGGAGGAATTACGCCATTTTTCTCAAAAGCTCACAAAAAAGGAAGGCGGAAAAACGAAAAGATACGGATTTTCTACGCCCATCGATATTTGGTTCTATGAAGCACTGGTATTTGAGAGCGGCGGACAAATATTAAGTGAGGACGGCAAGAGCTTAATGATTCATACAGAGGCAGGTAAAGCGCCGTTGGAATTTTGGATGAGCATGTTACAAGAAGGAATCATGAAAGCTCCTCCAGGTGAGAAGTACAATGCATGGGATGTAGCCGCGCAGGATTTCTTAAATCAGCAAGTAGGGATGATCTTTACAACCACCGGTGAGCTGAAGGGCATGCGGGAAAAAGCCAAGTTTGATGTAGGAACGGCCTTCTTGCCTGCTAATAAGGATTTCGGAGTACCAGCAGGCGGAGCAAATCTAGTAATTCTACAAAAATCATCTGAAAAGGAAAAGAAGGCGGCGTGGGAGTTCGTGAAGTGGATTACTGATACGCCGCAAACCAGTGTATGGTCAGCGGAAACAGGATACATGCCAGTCACATCAGAGGCAATTCAATCAGATGAGATGAAAAAAGTGTATGAACAGGATCCGAACTTCCAAGTAGCTGTGAAGCAGTTAGAGTATGGTAAGCCACGCCCAATGGTACCGGGCTATAAAGAGCTGCAGGAAGTCATTATGACGGAAATTCAGCGTGTAATTTTAGGTCAGGCTAGTATTGACGAGGCACTATCAAAAGCTGTGGAAAAGGGGCAAAAATTGTTGAAGAAATAGGGGGGAATCTCATATGAGCTATTGCATGGCACACCGAGGCTGGTCAGGGAGGGCACCTGAAAATACGATGGCAGCTATTAAGCTTGCCTTAGCAGAACCGGGTATTCAGGCAATTGAGGTAGATGTACAGCTATCCAAGGATGAGATTCCTGTGCTCATTCATGATTTTACGCTAGAACGCACCACAAACGGATCAGGGCTAGTCAAAGATCATACATTTGAGCAATTGCGTCAGTGGAGTGCAGGAAGCTGGTTTGCAGAGGAATTTTCTGATGAAACCATCCCTGCCTTAGAGGAATTGTTTCAAGCTGTTTCACAGCATACTTGTCGCCTTAATGTAGAGCTAAAGACAGCAGGCAATCTATATCCGCGTCTAGCGGAAAAGGTCGTGGAGCTGGTAGAAGCATATGAGCTTCATTCACAGGTTTGTCTCACCTCTTTTGATCACGAAATCATAAAAAAGGTCAAAGGACTACAACCCTCGATGAAAACGGGATTAATTATAGCGGGCCAACCAGTTCTGTTACGCGAACAGCTAGAGGAAACAGGAGCAGCCATTCTGTCCATGGCCTATCCTTATCTGACAAAAGATTTTGTTCACATGATGCTGGAGCAAGACTACGAGATATTTGCTTGGACGATTGATGATGAACATGAGATGAAGCGAATAGGCGAATGGCATCCCAATCTGTATATTTGCACCAATCATCCTGACCGAATGCTTTCTTGGCATGCTGAACGAAAAGAGTCGGGGTAAAAAAATAGAAGGTTTAACCAAGAAGAGCAGTTACATGTAAGCAATGTAACTGCTCTTTTTATTTTTTTGATAGATATTTATAAAAACGCTTTATTTGGTAATGGTAATTTTTATGCTTCATGATTATATTTTAGATTTTTTAACTATTAATAAAAAGACAAAAATATTTTGATTTCGTTATAGGAATAGCTCAAGTCCTCCTATATAATTTACAAGGGGAAATATTAATTCTCTGTATATTTTTTCATTTTAGGAAGGAGAAATTCTTTATTATGGGAGCGGATGAGAAAAAACTCCGATGGTATAATATTGCGTTAATGGCGTTTGTAGCAGTTTGGGGCTTTGGCAACGTTGTTAATAACTATGCCAACCAAGGATTACAAGTCATTACCTCTTGGGTTTTGATAATTGCCTTATATTTTATTCCTTATGCCTTAATGGTGGGTCAATTAGGTTCTACCTTTAAAGATGGTAAGGGTGGTGTCAGTACCTGGATTAAAGAAACGATGGGGCCTAATATTGCCTATTTGGCAGCATGGACCTACTGGGCTGTTCACATTCCATATCTAGCACAAAAACCTCAGGCTATCTTGATTGCACTAGGCTGGACATTTACAGGCAGTGGTAAGGTACTTGACCAATATTCTACATTGGTCATTCAATTAGCTTGTTTAGTTATCTTTTTACTCTTTGTATGGATTGCTTCTAAAGGTATTTCGTCCTTAAAGCGAATTGGGACAGTTGCCGGTATTTCTGTATTTGTGATGTCCTTGTTGTACATTTTGCTAGCTGTTACTGCACCAGCACTCACAGGTGTAAGTGTTGCAACAACCAATATGACGGTCAGCACATTCATTCCTGAATTTAATTTTGCTTATTTTACTACCTTATCCATGCTGGTCTTTGCGGTAGGCGGGGCAGAGAAGATCGCACCGTATGTCAACTTCACGAATAACCCGACTCGTGAGTTCCCAAGAGGGATGTTGATTCTAGCGATCATGGTAGCTGTCTGTGCGCTCTTAGGCTCGTATGCTATGGGGATTATGTTTGATGCGAATAACATTCCTGCTGACTTAAAAATGAATGGTCAATATTACGCGTTCCAAATGCTGGGCAACTACTATGGAATTGGTAACACGTTCTTAATTTTGTATGCGATTTCTAATACCTTGGCTCAAATTTCAGCATTGGCATTCTCGATTGATGCGCCATTGAAGGTATTATTATTAGATGCTGATGAAAAATACATTCCAAGAAAGCTTTTGAAAAGCAATGACAAGGGTACCCCTACTAATGGTTATATCTTGACTGCGATTCTAGTAGGTATTCTCATCATCGTACCAGCTCTCGGTATCGGTAATATTAATACATTGTTTAACTGGTTGTTAGACTTAAACTCTGTGGTTATGCCGCTTCGTTACTTATGGGTATTCGCCGCATACATTGCTGTTATGAAAATGGCGGATAAATTTACGTCTGAATATCAATTTGTGAAAAATAATAAGTTTGGCCTGCTGATTGGTGGTTGGTGTTTTGTCTTCACTGCCTTTGCCTGCTTGATGGGGATGTTCCCGAAAGTACCTGCGTTTACATCAGAATGGTACTTCCAAATTACACTTAATATCGCGACTCCGTTCGTGTTGTTAGGTTTGGGTCTGATCCTGCCGTCGATTGCTAAACTGACAAATAATAAGTAAGCGTAAGGGAGAATCCATCCTGTGTTTATCCATGGGGTGGATTTTTTGCTGTAAAAGTGCGTCATGCTTTTGTCAAAAAGAGAGAAGGACAAGGGGGAAATCCTCAGTACAATGAAAGGGAGGATAAACATCGAAAGGGTGTTTTTGATGGAGCAACAGCTAAGGAATAGAGAAGATCATGAGCCGAAAAATCAAATGCCCGTGGCTTTTTTAGAGCAAATGGAGCTTGCAACAGACTGGCTGCATCGAAGAGGGGCTTTTCTAACAACCAAGGCGGGAGAAGAGATCAACACGATGACAATTGCTTGGGGCAGCATTGGTTTTCTATTCGGAAAACCCACGCTGACCGTGATGGTGCGTAAAAGTAGGCATACCACCCAGCTTTTACAGGCTTCTCAGGAGTTTACAGTTAGTGTTCCTTTTTCAGATGATATGGGAGAAAAGCTCTTTGCCTGTGGAACACAATCCGGTCGTACGGTGGATAAAATCTCTGCATGCCAATTAACCCTTGCAGACTCTCAGGTTATTGATACACCTGTGATCGGCAACTGTGAGCGTTATTATGAATGTAAGGTGATCGTGGCTCAAGAAATTACTGCACCTGTCCTGTCCGAAGAGATTAGGCAGGAGCATGTGATTGCAGATGATCCGTATTATTGTTATATCGGTGAGATCATTCATTGCTAGGAAACAGAGGGGCAAATTCCACGACAGATGTGAAAGATATACGGTATTTGTCGCGGAATACGACAGTAGGGCGGATCGATTCAAGATGTGCCTATGTAAGGTGATCATGGTAAAGTATATTTCGGAATGTGTAAATCAAATTTCTAAGACGCTAGGAGAAAGGTGGTTCATATGCAACAATCCATCATTGAAATTAGTAAAAGTGTGCTGCAAAGCTCGTTGGGAGTAAAAGCTGGTGAAACTCTTTTAGTTGTAACGGATGACTCCAAGAAAAACCTAGCGGAGGCTCTCTATGAGGCAGGAAGAAGTCTAGGAGCCCAAGCCTTACTCATGGTTATGCAGGAGCGTACCAAATCGGGGGAGGAGCCTCCTGAAGCCGTAGCGATCGCTATGACGAAGGCTGACGTAGTGATTGGGATTACCAAGCATTCGCTCACTCATACGCATGCTAGAAAAAATGCGGTAGCAGCAGGAGCTAGGGTGGCTACGATGCCAGGGATAACAGAGGATATGTTCATGGCAGGCGCTATTGCGGCCGATTATGCAAAAGTAAAAGAGCTGACTGAAGAAGTAGCTAGCATGCTGACAGAAGCTAAGCAAGTAAGAATTGACAAAGCGGGTTATTCCCTAAGCTTTTCCATTGAGCAAAGAAAAGGGATTCCCAGCACCGGTGTGTATGTGAATCCCGGAGAATCGGGCAATCTGCCGTCTGGAGAAGCTTATATTGCTCCTCTAGAGGGAACAGCTACCGGGCAAATCCTTGTAGATGGTTCCATTGCTGGGATTGGAAAATTAACAGAGCCTGTCTTGCTTACCATTGATAAAGGACGCATTGTCTTTGCAGAAGGACCAAGCGGAAAACAGCTTTTGGAATTGCTGGGTGATGGAGATGGCCGATTATTAGCCGAGTTTGGAGTAGGGACGAATGATAAGGCTCGTATTACAGGGGTTGTCTTAGAGGATGAAAAGGTATACAGCACAATTCATGTAGCGTTTGGAAGCAACAATACATTTGGGGGAGTCATCTCAGCAGGTGTACATATTGATTGTGTTGTAATGGAGCCAGACTTCTATTTAGATGAGAAGAAAGTAATGGAACAGGGAGCCTTGCTTGGCGTGTAGGTTGAAAAAGCAAGAGAGAAAAAGAGCGTTAGCTAGGCTGACGCTCTTTTTGCTGATCACCTATTGATTTGCCAAATAGGCGTACCAAGCTGTTGAATCTATTGTTTCTACATTGCTTGCAAGCCAGCCTGATTTAAGAAGTTCCAAGGCTTGTTGTAATGCGGTTGGAAGAAGAAATCGACAAAGGCAAGCTGATCGATTGTCATATGATTTTGGATGCAGACAGATAAGGTATTCATGGATTGCGTTAAATCAGCCTTGGACATGATTTGGGCTCCGACAATGCGGCGAGAAGTCTCTTCAAAGACTACTTTTAATAAGACCTTTTCATGCTCTGGCATGAATTCTGGTCGATAGCTGTCTTCGATTGTGACAGTTTTCACATTGATAGCTAAGTCTGAAGCTGCCCCTTCTGTTACTCCAGTAGAAGCGATGTTATAATCATAAATTTTAATCCCGGATGTTCCTTGTGTGCCCATATAAGCCATGGTAGGAGTCACTAGATTCTTAGCAACTAGTGTACCCATACGCACAGCATTAGTGGCGAGGGGAATATAGGTGTGTTGCCCGGTAGGATTGTAGCGAATCGCACAACTGTCTCCAGCAGCATACACATCCGTTTTGCTAGTTTGCATGTATTCATTTACGATAATGGCTCCGTTACTTAACATATCGACTTGTCCTGCAAGCAAGCCTGTATTTGGACGAAAGCCAATGCATAGAATCACCAAGTCAGCCTCGTATTCGCCTTTTGTGGTGATGACCTTTGTCACTTGACCGTCCATGCCTTCAAATTTCGTAACAGTTTGGCCTAGAGCAAGTGTAACACCATGATCCTGTAATTTTTTTTCAGTAACGTGAGTAAATTCTTCATCAAGGTAACGGTTTAGAATCCGATCAGCACTATCAATGAGCGTCACCTGCTTGCCATTCATTTCAAAGGCCTCGACTAATTCAATCCCAATGTATCCAGCCCCAACGACCACCACATTTTTAGCTGTTTTTGCCTTTTCAATAATGGTATTGGAGTGGTTAAAATTCTTGGACAGTACGATATTGTCTAGCTCAATTCCTGCTAAGTTAGGCATGATTGGCCAAGAACCAGTAGTAACGATTAATTTATCATAGGAATCTATGATCTCTTCATTTGTATTTAAATTGCGAACGACCAATGTTTTGTGATCTGTATCAATTGAGATAACATCGTGGCGCATATTCGTAACCACGCCAAGCTCAGCTAATTTCTCTGGGGAAGAGTAGAACAAGCCTTGCGGGTCTTTCACTACACCACCTACATACAAGGCAATACCGCAAGAAAGAAAAGAGATATTATCATTTCGTTCATAAACGGTAATGTGAGCATCTGGATATAACTTAGCAGCAGTAACAATAGCGGCAGTTCCGGCATGTGTGCATCCAATAACAGCAATTCTCATAGCTAGTCCTCCAAGCAGTTAGGATTTATGTGCAAGTCTGTTATTTCTCTTTTGTACGATAAACACTGTTGTAATAGTGTTTATGCTGTTTATTATAGGAGCGTATTAGTCAAGATGACAGTGAACGTTTTGTGAATGTTATCACATTCACAACCGTTGCTTTTTTACACTACGCCCGATCTGCTACAAACAGGGTAAGAACCGCATACATACGAGAATAAAAGCAGGTAAAGTTATTTTGAATCCAGATGAGGCGCTTGTCTGATTATTACAGAAAATACCTTACATTTGAAAAAAACGAGGAAAGAAGGACGCAGGGATGGTCATCACAAAAAAATATAGTGTGAAATTATTCACATACATTAGAACATCTACTGTTTATACTACCATCGAAGGATAACGTTATTGCTTTCATATAAAAAAGAGAAGAAAAAGGTACTGAATATCCATTTATCAAGTGGTAGAAAAAAGGGAGGATTCAACATGAAGAAATGGATGTCTCTTATGATGGCTGCATTTTTGGCAGTTCCTGTGCTGTCTGGATGCGGGAGTTCAACGACTCCGGGTGCAACGGAAGGCAAGACTACAACCGAGACAGCTACTCCTCAGGATGAAAGTACGGATATCGTAGTAATTGGTGCAGGCGGTGCAGGTCTATCAGCCGCGGTAGAAGCCACAAATGCTGGTGCCAAGGTAATCGTACTGGAAAAAATGCCGATGGTCGGAGGCAACACAACTCGCGCTACTGGCGGTTTAAATGCAGCGGGAACGGAAGCACAAAAGAAAAAAGGAATTGAAGACAGCCAAGAGCTGTTTTACCAAGATACAATGAAGGGCGGACACAATAAGAATAACCCTGAGCTGGTAAAAATTCTGACTACGCAAGCGAAAGATTCTGTGGTTTGGCTAGAATCAATGGGTGCTGATTTATCTGACGTTGGTCGTGCGGGTGGAGCAAGTGTAAGCCGTATTCATCGTCCGACTGGCGGAGCGGCTGTAGGCTCTAATGTTATATCTACTTTAAAGAATAAAGTAAAAGAACAAAATGTTGATGTCCGTGTAAAAAATAAAGCGGTCGCAATTATCAAAGATCAACAGGGCAATATTGTTGGTGTAAAAGCCGAGAATAAAGATGGTAAGGCTTACACGATTAATGCAAAGGCGGTCATTTTAGCTACAGGCGGTTTTTCAGCTAATCAGGAGATGGTTATTTCTTATAAACCAGAGCTAAAAGGCTTTGCGACAACGAATCATCCAGGAGCATTGGGTGAAGGGATTACGTTAGGAGAAAGCGTTGGTGCCAATTTAGTTGATATGGCTGAAATTCAAACACACCCAACGGTTGTTCCTGAAAAAGGTGTGATGGTAACAGAAGCTGTTCGCGGAAATGGAGCTATCCTAATCAATAAAGACGGTAAACGTTTCATCAATGAGCTATTAACTCGTGACGTAGTGTCTAAAGGTATTTTGGATCAAAAAGATGGTGTTGCTTACCTGTTCTTTGATGACGGATTAAGAAAAGGTCTAAAAGCGGTAGAAGAGTACTTCAACATGCAGCTAGTAACAGAAGCTGATTCTGTCGAAGAACTGGCTGATAAGATCGGTGTAGATAAAGACGCTATGACGAAAAGTGTAAAAACATATAATGATGCGGTAGCAGCGAAACAAGATAAGGAATTTAAGCGTGATGACCTACCTCTTCAGTTAAACCAAGGAAAGGTTTATGCCATTCAAGTAACTCCTGCGGTTCATCACACTATGGGTGGCCTACAAATCAATACCAATGCAGAAGTCATGAATAAAGAAGGCCAAGTCATCAAAGGTCTTTATGCAGCCGGAGAAGTTACAGGCGGCGTACATGGCGGTAACCGCCTAGGTGGTAATGCCATGGCTGATATCGTAACATTTGGTCGCATTGCAGGACAAAATGCAGCAAAGGCCGCGAAGTAATCTTGAAAGCAAGAAATTGAGGAGAGAATGATTATGAAAAAACTATTTTATCTAGTAGCTATGCTAGCGATGGCGGCGATGGTGCTGGTTGGTTGTGGAGCGACTGATACCGGTAAATTTAAGGACGGCGCATATGAAGGTGTGGCTCGCGGTGCTAGTAGCGATATCAAAGTGTCTGTAGAAGTGAAGGCAGGCAAAATCGACGGCATTAAGATCCTAGAGCATGAAGAAACCCAAAATCTGATTGAAGCTGTTATGGAGAACACGATCCCCGAGATCATTGAAAAACAAGGAACAGAGGGTGTAGAGGCTATCTCTGGTGCATCTAAATCTAGTAGTGCTGTAAAAGAGGCTGTTAATCAAGCCTTGGAAAAAGCGAAAAAGTAAAATAGAAAGACAAAAGATAAGAGAAGGATTAGACCAGTAGCAGTAGCCGGTATGAACTAGTGAGTTATCAGATCAGCACGATTGACCTTATCTGTTCGGAGCATTATTACATTTCGTTACTCAAATAAGAGTTTTTTTGGAGTAAAACTCTTACGAAGAATATAGAAGTATGTAAGGCCGTTCCTGTAGGGAGCGGCTTTTCTTTATGAAAATACAACTCTCGCAGTGCTGGTCTAGTCGTATCTAGTTTTCCCTTGTAATTGACGAACTAGCTAGCCCATCCTTACAATAAGATGGGTAAACGGTTACATAATGGATAAGAAAGGACGATCGAGATGGAACCAATACACCACATTATCATTGATACCGATCCGGGAATAGACGATGCAGTGGCAATTGCAGCAGCTCTATTTCATGATCAGATAGATGTGAAATTAATCACCACAGTTGCTGGCAATGTGTCATGCGATAAGACTACCAATAATGCCTTAAAGCTCCTCGAATTCTTTCACAGTGATGTACCGGTTGCACAAGGGGCAATCAAGCCTCTATTACGGACACTAGAGGACTCTAGTCATATCCATGGCAACTCTGGACTAGATGGATATGATTTTCCTCATCCAAAGAAGGAGCCCCTTGGTATTCACGCTATTGAGGCAATGCGTGAAACCATTTTGAGCAGTAAGGAACCTATTACGTTAGTTCCTATTGGTCCTTTGACCAACATTGCTCTCCTATTATCTGTTTATCCAGAATGTAAGCAAAATATCAAAAGAATTGTCTTCATGGGTGGTTCAGCTTCACGCGGCAATCACTCTCCTGCGGCAGAGTTTAATATGTTTGTTGACCCGGAAGCAGCGAAGATAGTGTTACAGTCGGGGCTTGATATTACAATGTGTGGTTTGGATGTCACAAGCCTAGCTACTTTAACGAAGGAAAACGTAGAAGCTTTAAAAGAGATGAATCGAACAGGGGAAATGCTCTATGGATTATTTCAGCATTATCGTGGCGGTAGCTTAGCGACTGGATTACATATGCATGATCTCTGCGCTATTGCTTATTTAGTAAAGCCTGAGCTTTTTGTCACAAAGGAATGCTTTGTAGATGTAGAAGTTAATGGGAGCTGTACTGCTGGGGCGACTATCGTTGATCTGAAGAGCTATTATCAAAAGCAAGCGAATGCAAAAGTATGCTTGGAGATTCGTGTAGAGGAATTCCGCCAGTGGTTTATGGAAATATTTACTAACCCTAATGTTTTGTAAAAAGATAAATAAGTAAAAAGAAGAGGACACTACTGCCTGTAGTATCCTCTTCTTGTGTATATTCTCATGTTTTTCAATTCTTATTGCTAGGAGACCTCTTTTACTTTATTAGGATCACGTTCCCAGCATTCTGTATTAACTAGACCTGGGATAGAGTCTGAATAAAAGACTGGGTCTTGGCCTGCTTTTCGCTGTTGAACATAATCGGTCAGAGCAGCAAATGCATATTTTCCAAGTAGGAAAATAGCAATCAGGTTAAGGAGTGCCATCATACCCATAAATAAATCAGCTAATGTCCAGACGATATCGTTTTGTGCTAGAGATCCAAACATTACCATTCCAATAACGCAAAGTCGATAGAGAAGCACCCACGTGCGAGAGTCACTGCGAATAAAATCGATGTTAGTCTCACCATAATAGTAGTTACCAACAATGGAACTATACGCAAAAAAGAAAACAATTACGGCAATAAAGTAAACAGCCCAGTAGCCGAGCTGAGTGCTTAGCGCCGCTTGCGTCAATTCAATTCCACCCATACCGCTATCCACATAAATGCCAGATGTAAGAATAATAAACGCTGTCGCACTACATACCAACAAAGTATCTACATATACTCCCAGCGTTTGTAGCAAGCCTTGTTTAACAGGATGCGTAATATCAGCAGTAGCTGCTGCATTAGGAGCGCTACCCATCCCAGCTTCGTTGGAGAATAGTCCACGCTTGATTCCCATGCTAAGAGCCATACCAATACCGCCACCAAATGCTTCTTGCAGACCAAACGCATGACTTACTATGCTCATGAAGACAGCAGGAATGTGCTGATAATTCATAAGCATGACAAATAAGGCAGTGGCAATATAAAGAGTTGCCATGATCGGTACAATCCATTTTGAGATAGCCGCTACGCGTTTTACTCCACCAAATACAACAATAGCAGTGAGGATACATAAAATGATACCCATTGTCACTTTATCTACCCCGAAGGCCGTTTGCATAGCTGCCGTAATGGTATTAGCCTGTACGGCGTTAAAGACAAACCCGAAGCAAAGCGTAATTAGAACAGCGAAGGTAATACCCATCCAGCGCTGATTTAAAGCTTTCTCCATGTAATAAGCAGGACCGCCTCTAAATCCATGCTTATCATGTACTTTATAAATCTGCGCAAGTGTGCATTCTACGAAACTTGAAGCCGCTCCGACTGTAGCCAGCATCCACATCCAGAAGACTGCTCCAGGCCCACCAACTGCGATGGCAATAGCTACCCCAGCTAAATTTCCCGTTCCCACACGGGAGGCTGCACTCATACAAAAGGCTTGGAAAGAAGAAACCCCTTTTTTCTCCTGTGAATTACGATTAGCACCATCACCGAGCAGTCTAAACATTTCACCAACTAGGCGAATCTGCACAAATCGGGTACGAATCGTAAAATAAATTCCGACTGCAATGAGAATGAAAATGAGAATGTAAGTCCATAGGAAATCATTGCTAACAGATAATACTCTTTCTAATGATGTCAAATGAAAGAGCCTCCTTTCTCCATAACCTTCCTAACATATTTTATCTATTTTAACATATATACGCGTAAATAAAATTAGTAAAAGCTGATTATTTACTTTTGTGAAAAATTATGAATTATATATAAAAACTTAGAACGCTGTTGTTATAGGATTTTTCCTACATATTTTTGTTTTAGCAGGAATGTGTAAAAAATTGCTACAATGAAAAAGATCAAGAGCCGATAAAGGAGGAATTCTCTTGCCAAATGGTTCCTATCCTATGATTGATGCGCATATACATGTAGATTCGTATCAACCTGATGATGCCCAGCGGATCATAGCTGAGTGTCAGTCATACGGGATTGAAAAGGTGATTTCTGTTTCTATGAATCTATCATCATGTCTTGCAAATCGGGACTGGTTACAGCGCTATCCCGGGCAGGTTAACGTAGCATACGGTTTTCATCCTGAACAAAAATTGCCTGGGGAAGCCGAAATACAGCAATTGTTTGATTGGATCGACCAGCACCAAACGGAGATGGTAGCGATTGGGGAGGTAGGTTTGCCTTACTATACTCAATTAGAGGCCAGCAGGAATGGACAGGATTTTAGCCAAGAGCCATATATTCACTTACTGGAACGTTTTATTATGACAGCTAGTCGCTATGATAAACCGATTATCCTACACGCTGTTTATGAGGATGCCGAAATAGCTTGTGAGCTGCTCGAAAAACATAATGTGACGAAAGCGCACTTTCATTGGTTTAAAGGCAGTAAGGCTGCCACTTTAAGAATGAGCAGGAGTGGCTACTATATTTCTGTTACACCAGATGTTGTCTATGAGGACGAGATCCAGCAACTGATTCTACAATACCCCTTGGAACAAATAATGATAGAGACAGATGGCCCCTGGCCGTTTGAGGGACCGTTTACGGGCCAGCTTACCCATCCCGCTATGATGAAGGAGAGCTGTCAAGCTATTGCCCGTTTAAAAGGTCTATCAGTTGAGGAGACAGCCTCTATCCTGTATCAAAATACAAAGCGTTTTTACAAGATATAAGATTCTTGTTTCTGTCATATCATTTGGTCAGAAGCAGGTGTAGTTTTTTCCTGTTTACGGCTAAACTAAAAAAGATTGGCTTATAAGCGAAGGTAGGTTGAACTAAAAAGTAGTAAACTGTATTATTTTACTTATACAAAATGGTACAAGGTACACGTTAACTTGGTGGAGAAAGGTTGATTTTAGTGGAAAACACTTCGGCATCATCAAATTTCATTCGTAACATAATTATTGATGATCTTGAATCAAAAAAAGTAGATGAGGTCGTGACAAGGTTTCCTCCAGAACCAAACGGCTACTTGCATATAGGACATGCCAAATCTATTTGCTTAAACTTTGAGTTGGCGAAAGAATTTAACGGAAAAGCATTTTTACGTTTTGATGACACGAATCCTACGAAAGAGGATCAGGAATATGTAGAATCCATCAAGGAAGATGTAAAGTGGCTCGGTTTTGAGTGGAATGAGCTGTATTTTGCATCTAATTATTTCGAGGAAATGTATGAACGAGCTGTATTGCTGATTAAAAAGGGGAAAGCGTATGTGTGTGATCTGTCCGCGGAGCAAATGAGAGAATATCGCGGTACATTAACACAGCCAGGCAAGGAAAGCCCGCATCGCAATCGCAGTATCGAGGAGAATCTGGATTTGTTCGAGCGCATGCGCAGGGGTGAATTTGCCGATGGAGAAAAGGTGTTGCGCGCCAAGATTGACATGACTTCCCCGAACATGAACATGCGTGACCCGGTTCTTTACCGTATCTCGCACGCTACTCACCATAACACGGGTGATACCTGGTGCATTTACCCGATGTATGACTATGCTCATCCATTAGAGGATGCAATTGAAGGGGTTACGCACTCTATCTGTACTCTTGAGTTTGAAGACCATCGCCCTTTGTATGACTGGGTGGTCGCTGAGACAGAAATGAAGCATGTACCGCACCAATACGAATTTGCACGTTTGAATCTAACGCAAACAGTAATGAGCAAGCGCAAATTAAAACAGCTCGTTGATGAAAACATTGTGGATGGATGGGATGATCCGCGAATGCCAACGATCTCAGGATTACGCCGCAGAGGATTTACTCCGGAATCTATCCGAACCTTTGCTAGAGAGATTGGTGTTGCTCGCAGCTACAGCGTAGTAGATTCTAAGATGCTGGATCATTTTATTCGTGAAGATCTAAAGCTGAAAGCACCACGCACAATGGGAGTAGTAAAACCGCTTAAAGTGGTAATCACGAACTATCCAGAGGGACAAGTGGAGTGGCTCGAAGCTGAAATTAATCCGGAAAACCCAGAGATGGGCTCTCGCTTGATTCCGTTTACTCGTGAAATTTATGTAGAGCAAGATGATTTCATGGAAAACCCACCAAGTAAGTATTTCCGACTATTCCCGGGAAATGAAGTTCGACTCAAGCATGCTTATTTCATTAAATGCAACGAGGTCATTAAGGATGAGAACGGCAATGTTGTAGAGCTTCACTGCACCTATGATCCTGAAACAAAGAGTGGCTCTGGTTTTACAGGACGCAAGGTAAAAGGGACGCTTCACTGGGTAGATGCAACGCATGCTATTCCTGCTGAGTTCCGTCTCTATGAACCATTGATTTTAGATGAAGAGGAAGAAGAGGGCAAAACCTTCCTTGATTATATAAATCCGTCATCGTTAGAGATTCTACAAGGATTTGTAGAGCCGAACATGGCAGAGGCAAAGCCGCAAGATAAATTCCAATTTTTCCGCCATGGGTATTTCAATGTTGATCCGAAGCACACAACCGCTGATAAACTGGTATTTAACTTGATTGTGTCACTGAAAAGTTCATTTGACCCAACGAAAAAATAAGCAAACCCGATCAAGATGATCAAAAAAGCTGGTTCTTCCGTTCGAAGAGCCAGCTTTTTGTATCTTGTACGATTTATTTTGAAAGGCTTATTGCACATCCCGGTTTTTGAAGATCAGGATTGATAAAAAAACCATCAGGGCAATATAAATAGCGATTATCATCAAGGAGAACCAGATGCCTAAATCGGGATAGGCAGGTACAGACAAGTGAGAGACCCACGGATTGTCAGAATACGCTTGTAAGTCCAGATGATTGAAAATCACAAACTTACCCCATACATATTTCTTGGTAAACATACTAACGATGGAACCGGAAAAGTATGCAATGATGGCTACACTAATCGCAAGTGCATTTGTCTTAAATATAGTTGCAGTGAAAAAGGATAGTGTAGCTAAAAAGAATAATGCTGGAATGTGGTAAAAATAGGCTTGTAGTAATTTTATGAAATCCAAACCGGCCATTGATTCTGTTCCGAAAAAGACTACTCCTACCAAACTGCTAAATAGCATCAAAAATAAAGTAGCAGCAACTAACATGATAAGAACGGTCACATATTTAGAAAGTAAAATGGTTGTACGGCTGCTAGGACGAATCAATAGCTGTTTAATAGTGCCTTCTTTATATTCGTCCGTCAGGATTTGGGCACCTATAACAAGGCCAAATAGAGTAATTAAAAAGCCAAGACCAAATTGCATGAAGACCGAGAATCCAGCATAGCCAATGCCAGAGGTCATGTCTGTCGCATAAAATTTACCTATAAGTCCTGCTAATAAAACAAGAACGGCCAGTAAAGAGAAGAATAGCACGGTTTGTCTTTTCGCATTGAGCTTCATGATTTCATTTTGTATGAGATGGAAAAATTTCATCGCTATTTTCCTCCTTTTGTCAGGGCTAAGAAGCGATCTTCCAGCGACTTGGTTCTAATTTTAATCTGATAGATAGGGCAATTGCTCTCTACTAAGCGTTGTACAATTACCGGAATGTCCGATTTTTCGATCTGAAGCAGAAGAAGCTTGTCGCTCATTACCTCAAATGTCCAATCGTGTAAAACGTCTACTGCTTGCTGACTGCTTTCTACTTCAAATTCAACAGACAGTCCTTTAACCTCTGTCGCCTGATTGTTAACAATCATTTCTTCAATAAATCGACCTTCTTGGATTACAAGAGCCCGGTCACACATAAGCTCTACTTCAGAGAGTAGGTGACTGGAGACTAGAATGGCGATATTTTCACGTTTGGCTAACTCTCGCAGATAGTCGCGGAGCTGGCGAATCCCTGCCGGGTCAAGGCCGTTTGTTGGTTCATCTAGAATCAAAATGGACGGATTGTGTAGCAGAGCTTGAGCAATTCCTAAGCGCTGACGCATCCCTAGAGAATAGGTTTTTACCTTTTGATTGATAGCACCTGTCAGCTCAACAAGGTCAATAATTTGATGAATGCGTTCCTTCGATACTGGCTGAACAGCCATCCGGGCAAAGTGGATCATGTTCTGCATCCCGGTCATATAGCCATATAGTTCAGGATTCTCCACAATAGCACCGACATGAGCCATTGCTTTTGACCGATCCTTTTTTATATTGTAACCTTCCACATATATTTCGCCTTCCGTAATGGAAGAGAGGCCAACAATCATGCGAATGGTGGTAGTTTTACCAGAACCATTGGGACCAAGAAAACCATATACCTCTCCACGTTGTACGGAGAACGTCAGGTCTCTAACAAGTGTTTTCCCCGCGACTCTTTTTGTCACGTTTTCTAATTTCACCACTGGTTGGTTAGACATTCATTTTCCTCCCACATTTGTTAATATTCATTTCTATTACCAAAAGAAATAGACATAGAACATCCTTTTTTTGCTTTTACTAGACTATTATAGTTGAAAAACCTTTCATTGGACTTAACCTACTCTTAAACTTACCTTAAATAAGTGAATGTTACCATTTCAAAGGCGTTTTTATTAAGTTTGATTTTATCTGAGAATTGTTAAAACTAGATTAAGGTTAGACGCAAAATTAGAAAAGTAAGATGGAGTGTAGACGACCATCAGGACATGCCCTCTAGATCAACAGGGGAAGTAGTTATTATCGGCAAGGGAGGATTACGGAGCTTCGTGTTTTTTTCTTTCACAGGGAAAGGGGAGGTGTAACACGTGTCGGATTTCTCTTTTATTGGTCATGGGGGCATTGTAACGAAACGGTTGAGATGCCTAATCAAGTCGCCTTTGAACTCTATTCTAAAAGGGGAATTGCATGTAAAAAGCCGCCTGCGCAGGTACGCAAGCGGCTATATAGAACGAAGTAACCAGTTCTTTACTTTTTAAAGATGCCCATTGGTTTGCCGACTGGTAGGAATTCACGACCAAAATGTGCATTAAGTACACAAGCAGCAGAACCATAGAATGATGATATAGAAATAAGTAGCTCTGATACTCCAGCAAGAGTATGCATTGGACCTTTAGCGATGCCAAGACTACTGAAAGTAAGTCCAATAAATAAGAAATCAATGAAAACAAAGATGATGAACAGGACTTTATTTGTTTCAGTGGCACCAATTGTCATGAATATGCTAAAGATGAGATATCCAAGGAAAGCAAACCCTAGATGTTTTCCATCTACCTTGGCAGCCATTTCCGCCCCGAAAACCCCCATCTGAATCATCCAAGATAATGCCATAGCAAACCAGAAAAAAGCAAAAGCGCCGAAAGCCGTAGTACCAAAAATATTATTGCGTTTCGAATCATTGATGCAAGCAAATAACTGTGCAAATGCTCCTAAGAAAATAGCCCACGGTATTACCATGGATAGGCCTTCAGTGAAGCCAAGTTTTTGCATAGAAGCTACCAATGTTACCATCGCTAATCCAAACAAACCTAATGCTGATGGATCGCAGTTGGTAATCTTCACGGATTGAGTATTCATCCTAGTGTGTTTCCTCCCTATATATCTTGCTACGAAAAAATACTTACTTATTCTAAGGCAAGGATAGGGGAATTTGCTATTGTAAATTCTAACAAATGTGTTACATCGCTATATTTGTTATATTCAAAAAACAACAAACGCCTTTTTTTATTTGGAAAAGCTATGTTCCATATAGGAATCAAACACAAAGAAAGCAGCCCTGTTGATTGTCAGGCCTGCTTTTTTAGATAAAGAAGATGGACTACTCCTCAGTGCATGTTTTACTAGTGCTGGATTCAAAACAACTGCTGAAATAGCTGGAATCATTGGAATCGCTATAATGACTAGAGCGACTGGA
>NZ_LSSO01000170.1:0-61514 GCF_001645205.1 Brevibacillus sp. SKDU10
TTCCTTACAAGGAGGAGCATTTTTATGTCCCATAAAGCAAAAATATCTGGGTCAGAAAAGATTGCAGCTATTGAAAAATATCTTCGTGGGGAAGATTCGCTTAATCATTTAGCAAATCTTCTAGATGTTTCCTTTCCATCTATTAAACAATGGCTTCAAACTTATCAAACGTTAGGTCCAAACGGATTGCTCAATACATCCAAGAACTCCTCCTATTCCACAGAATTAAAGAAAACAGCTGTCGAGGATTATCTGGCTAGTGATGGTTCTCACATGGATATATGTAAAAGATATGGCATCAAATCAACCCGCCAACTGCGTAACTGGATCCTGAAGTATAATGGTCATGAGAAGCCGAAAGCTTGCGGCACAGGAGGAACACCAATCATGACAAAAGGACGAGCAACTACTTACGATGAAAGTATTGAAATCGTCAGATTCTGTATAGAACATCAACACAATTACGTTCAAACCGCACAGAAATTTCAGGTATCCTATCAGCAAGTTTATTCTTGGACAAATAAATACGTTAAATCTGGTGTAGGTGCACTTCAGGATAAACGTGGGAAGCGAAAGTCTGAAGATGATATGTCCGAAGTGGAGAAGCTGAGGGCACAAAATAAGCTGCTTCAAGCTGAGAACAGAAGAAAGCAAATGGAGATTGATTTATTAAAAAAGCTGGACGAAATCCAAAGGAGGCGATTCTAAGCCAAGTCCGATATGAACCTGTATATCTTGCAATACGTGATCTTCATGAAAGTAAATCATATCCCATAAGTCAACTCTGTGAAAACATGGGGATTCAACGTTCTTCGTATTATAAATGGCTAAACAGGAAAGAAAGTCATAGCGAGAAATTCAACAAAGAGTTGCTTCCCATGATTAAAGATGCCTATGAAGAAAGAAATGGAATCCTTGGATATCGTCAGATGACAATCAAACTAAACCGACAACACAATCTTACTGTTAACCATAAACGGATATACAGACTCATGAGTATCTTACAAATAAAATCGGTATGCCGCAGGAAGAAAAAAAGTTACATTCCGTCAACTCCTGAAATTACTGCGGAAAATATTTTGAGCAGAGATTTCGAATCCGACAGATTCGGTACAAAATGGCTCACTGACGTGACGGAAATGAAGTATGGCCTTCAAAGCAAGGCTTATTTGAGTGCAATCATGGATTTGTCAGATAAAAGTATTGTTTCTTTTGTGGTAGGGCATTCCAACAACAATGAACTTGTTTTTAGAACTTTTGATATCGCACATCAATCATATCCTAATGCTAAACCCATCTTTCATAGTGACCGAGGATTCCAATATACGAACAAAATGTTCAAAAAGAAACGGGACGACGCAGGAATGATACAAAGCATGTCGAGGGTATCTAGATGCATAGATAATGGACCGATGGAATCGTTTTGGGGAATGATAAAATCCAAGATGTATTATCTCAATAAATTTAATACATACAAAGAATTGGAAGTAGCAATTATGGAATACATAACTTACTACAATAGCCATCGATACCAGAAAAGACTAAACTGTATGACGCCTTTGGAATACAGGCACTACCTTCAAAATTCAGCAGCATAAGAAAGACACCAACCCATATGAAAATAGTTGGTGTCAGATCTTTTTGTTTTTCCATTGTCTACTTGACGGAGGGCAGTTCAAACTTTCCGTCAGAGGGCTTTCCCGTTATCTTCCATAGTTGTTTATAATAATTCAGCTCATTTTTTTCGTTTTGGGGAACAACCAATTTCTTCACTTGATTGCAATGTGGTGTTACCCCTAGTAGACGGATAATCAAAAAGTGACTTACTATATTTCAGTTCTAATTAGTGGAACTTTAATCTCTTGAACGACAGTTCCACTCCCGTTATTGTTTCGTAACTTTGAATCTGTGATGTCTTCAATTTTTAAAATGAAGTCCGTTCCATAATTAGATTTGAAAGTACCTTGGCCTTTAACGATTACATCTCTTCCACTAGGTTGAAAGTTTCTGAAATCTCCCCATCCTTTTTGTTGGCATTTGGTAAGTACAGCACCTATATTTACTCCTCCGCCATTGGGATAACCTGGTGAAACCCTCCAAGCTATACCCCCAACATTTGCGTAAAGGTTAGCTTCACCTGAAATAGATCCAGTATTTAGGTATGCTAAAACTCTATAGGTTTTACCTGCTGGTACTTTAATTTTTTGTGATGGGCTTTTATATGATACTTGTTTAGTTTTAGTATCAGTGGAAGAATTTTGAAAGTTATATTCAGTAGAAGCTTCCATGCTACCCTGAGCAATCGGGAATTTCATGGTAGCAGTGGTTTTGACTCCTAATTTTAATCCATGAGTTGTTGTATTTGAAGTGCTTTCCGTATAGGTATAGTTAAACTCGGGTGTTAACAGCTCTTGATCCATTGTTCCTTTTGAGTTATCTAATACGTTTTTTCCCGCATATAAAGGTGTCCCCGATACTTCGGTTGGACTTCCTTCTAATGTAGCCCATGCATTATTTACTTTATACTGTGAAATTCTTCTTTCGCCAATAACATTTTTAGGTGGTGTTAAGAAAACAATTCCTTCAGTTGGACTATAAGAGAATTGTTGTTCATCACTGGGTTTGAAGTTAGTATTCCATGCTTCATTAAGGGTTCCAGCTTCATCTTCTCTTGCCAAGTCCCGTAATCGTTCTTGAACATCTGTGGATGACGCATGAACAAATTGCGTACTCGAAAAAAGGAACACACTTATAAGAATTAAACTTGCAAATTTTTTCATAAAAACCCTCCCGTTATGATTTTATTATGTGAATATATTCACATAATAAAATCATATAATTAAATTCCACTAAATTCCACTATTTTTAGTATGTAATCAGATATGTTCATAAATTCTCCATTTTTATAACAATTATTTTACAATTGGATTGTTGTTTATTTCTCAATGTATACTCTCTGTGAAATTAAGCGATGCCTAGTTGTAAGTTCAAAAGGCTTTATTTGGAAATAAAAGTAAGCCTATGACCTGTTTTTACATGTATCTCGGCTGAATCCCATTATCTCTTAGCGTACAGGAAATCGGCTTCTTCTTTATAAAGTACGAAATTCGCATTTTGTTGGTGCTACCCCTAAAATATTTAACATCAGATATGACCCTTCACGACTTTTTGATGTTTTGGCAGACAGAATATGTCGAACTCAAGTTAAAGCCTAATTCACAGTACAATTATGAGTCTGCAATAAGGATTCATATTCTACCTCATTTAGGTAAATATAAATTACGTTCATTAACGCCACACGTTTTACAACAGTTCATGAATTTAAAAGTCCGCGAGGGTTTTGCTCGTCAAACCATAAATATATTAGCTGGAATATTAAATAAATCTTTAAAACAAGCTGTGTAACCATACAAATACATTAGCGAGAACCCCATGCAATATGTCGAGTTGATGATTGAAACTTCTAGAAAGCCTAGTAGGGAAGATTTAAAGATTCAAAGTAAAGAGAATCTACAAAAGTTAAGCCGTTACTTTTGTGAAGGACATCCGTTTCATGTTGCTTTCCAAATTGAGCTGTATTCAGGTGTGAGGGTAGGAGAAGTTTGTGGGCTTCAATGGGATCAAATAGATTTGGAGGAAAAAAACAATCGAGATCAATCAACAATGGCAGGTATTAAAGATCAAAAAACAGGTAAAACAAATTGGTCTCTTGGTCCACCAAAATCTAAAGCGGGTTATCGTACAATCCCAATAAGCAATGCATTAGTGGAAATTTTAAGAAAGGAGAGGTTACGTCAAAAACAAAATCGTATAAAGTATGGTGAATTTTACCTCAAATCAGACTTAGGTGATTTTGTTTGCATTAAAGAAAGTGGAGAGATAATCACTCCATCCGTCGCAAAATACCACACTAGAAAAGCTTGTGAGGCTTTGGATATCAAATTTAATTATCACTCATTAAGACATACTCATGCAACAATGCTAATAGAAAGAGGAATGCCTATTAAGACAGTCCAAAAAAGATTAGGGCATAGCCGATCAGCTATTACTGAAGACCGTTATGTTCATCTTACACAAAAAATGGCACGTGACGCTGCTGACATATTTGATTCTATTGCACACGAATTATAATTGTCGGCATTTTTTCGAAGCGGTGGCAAATGGGTGGCAACTTCCACCTAAAAGGTATCCGCGCGCCACCCTTAACACCACTCAAACCGTTGGTATAACTTACTTCTTACTTGTCATCCATACGTAAAACAGCCATAAATGCTTCTTGTGGCACTTCTACGGAACCTACCGCTTTCATGCGCTTTTTACCTTCTTTTTGCTTCTCTAATAGCTTCCGTTTACGGGAAATGTCCCCCCCGTAACATTTTGCCAATACATTTTTACGCATTGCGCTTATCGTTTCACGCGCTACGATTTTTTGACCGATAGCTGCTTGAATTGGCACCTCAAATTGCTGACGAGGAATTAATTTTCTTAGCTTCTCACAAATCACTTTACCGCGAGGATAAGCTGTATCCTTGTGTACGATAAAGGACAGGGCATCGACAATCTCGCCATTTAGGAGAATATCCATTTTCACTAGCTTAGATGGTTTATAGCCCGCCATTTCATAATCAAAGGAAGCGTATCCTTTCGTGCTTGATTTTAACATATCAAAGAAATCATATACGATCTCAGACAATGGCATATCATATTTCAATTGAACACGATTTTCACCTAGATATTGCATATCAAGGAAATCACCGCGCTTGCCTTGGCAGAGCTGCATAACATCTCCAACATAATCCTTTGGCACCATGACGGTGGAGGTTACATATGGCTCTTCAATTAGCTCGATTTTTTGTATCTCAGGCATTTTGGATGGGTTATCAATTTCAATAACCTCACCATTGGTTTGTGTAATGCGATAAATTACGCTCGGCGCTGTGGTAATCAGATCAATATTGAATTCACGCTCAATACGCTCCTGAATGATTTCCATGTGTAATAGTCCTAGGAAACCGCAACGGAACCCGAATCCAAGCGCTTGCGATGTTTCTGGTTCAAATTGCAAGGAAGCATCATTAAGCTGCAATTTATCAAGAGCATCACGCAGATCATTGTAATCGCTGGTATCAATTGGATACAGTCCACAAAATACCATGGAATTAATTTTACGATAACCAGGCAGTGCTTCCGCAGCCGGACGATTCGCATCTGTAATCGTATCACCGACTCTAGTATCCCCAACGGTCTTAATAGAAGCGGCTACGTATCCTACATCCCCAACCGTCAATTCATCCACTGGAGTCTGGCGAGGCGTAGAGGTACCTACTTCCGTAACCTCAAACGTCTTGTTGGTTGCCATCATCTTAATTTTCATACCTTTTTTCAAGGTACCATTGACGATACGCACAGAAGCAATAACACCTCGATACGCATCAAAATAAGAGTCAAAAATTAGTGCTTGCAATGGAGCCTCAGGGTCTCCTGTTGGAGCCGGTACTTTTTGTACCACAGCTTCCAGCACATCTTTAATACCAATTCCCGATTTTGCTGAAGTAAGAACAGCGTCGCTCGTATCTAGACCGATAACGTCCTCTACTTCTTGTTTAACACGATCTGGTTCCGCACTTGGCAAATCAATCTTGTTAATGATTGGAATGATTTCCAGATTGTTATCAAGCGCCAGGTACACGTTTGCTAGAGTCTGTGCTTCAATGCCTTGCGCTGCATCCACGACTAGCAGCGCTCCTTCACAAGCCGCCAAACTACGTGATACTTCATAGGTGAAGTCGACGTGTCCTGGTGTGTCGATCAAGTGAAGAATATACTCCTCGCCATCGTCTGCTTTATAGTTCAGGCGAACAGCGTTTAATTTAATCGTAATGCCACGCTCTCTTTCCAAATCCATCGTATCAAGGAACTGCGCTTCCATCTCACGAGCAGTCAAAGCTCCTGTCAGTTCAAGAATACGGTCTGCCAGGGTAGATTTCCCATGGTCAATATGGGCGATGATAGAGAAATTGCGAATTTTTTTCTGCCTTTCCAGACGATCCATTTCTTCGTTCCCTCCCACGGATAGAATGATCTGCTCATTCGCATCCGCTAAAAAATACACTAAGATTAATAATAGCAAAAAGGTAGTATTTGAGCAAGAAATGGCTATTGATAAACGCCGCCTATTTCGTTTCTCGCTCCCTCTCCTATTGAACTTGTGATACATTGAATGCAACGGCATCCCACTTTTATTACGTGCAAAGCTATTGGCCGACTGTGAATTGTTCATGAAGGAGAGATATTTTATGTTCTTGTTAGACCGATTGATTTACGCAACTAACCGGCCCGATGAAATTAACCGAATCATAACACAGGAGCGGGGCTATACTTGTATTGCTACTGGCCAATCCTTCCCTGGGATAGCCACTCGTCTTTATCCGTTAGCAGGCGGTGGTTTTCTCGAGGTTGCTTACATAGAAGATGAATCTCGTGTGCCAGAGTCAGAATCTGGTCTAGCGCTGCAAGCCTTCATCCAAAAACACCAAGAGGGTTATTATAGCTTAGTCTTAGAGACCGATGATATTAATCACGTAGAAACCATTTTACAACAAGAAGGATACCCCATTCATTTTTCTGGCACACAGCAAATTGCTCTTCCCTCAGGGGAACCGATGATGATGCGTATGCTTGGCACTCACGAACATCTGCCTTGGTTTGTTCAATACGAAAAAACCACTGTACCACGCCCCGGCTATCCCCAAGCAGCCATCCTCCGCACAGCATCATTGATAGCGGACGTTCATTTGCTGGAAAAATTGATTGGCTTTTCAGCAACCTTGGGACAATATCTGGATATGCAAACAGGTTTTCTCCCGCTAGCAAATGCATCCTTACGCTTGGAGTCAGCAGATGCTAACAGCTTTAGTTATTTTGAGCCAAAAGGACTGCTACTAGATGATACCAAATATGTGTAAGACTCTGACTCTAGTTTTAAAAAAGCTTTAGTTGGGTACACACTTCTTAGCCCTTTATGCAGATCATAACGAATTGGCTTTTTCATTTCTATTAGATACAGACTCGGTGCTAGCCGAGTTTTTTATTTACCAAAGAGATACTTCAGCACCCGCTTCTCTCCCCTGCACTCTACTACCCTATCGAACAAATTACCCATTTATTATTGTTTACAAACAAGTCCTGTATGCTTTTGAGTTTCTAATCCTGATTGGCTCACTTAATTCGAGTATGACGGAGTTTAACAGAGGTTAGGTATCCTTATTCCTGAATGAATTCATGATCAAGCACCAATTTAGTTGAGGTAGCATATGGTAAAATTGTTGCACTCGGGCAAATGTTTGTGATAAAGTTGACCTCAGGAAACTTTTTAGAATAAAGACAAAAAACTTGTAGGAGGACAACTATGCAACTATTGAAAAAACAGCGTTGGTTTTCATTCCTTAGCGCTTCCGTCTTAGCCTTATCACTTATGCTGACAGGCTGCGGACAACAAGCGACTAGCGGTGATACACAAAAACCCCAACACGAAGGAACATGGAAAATCACCACCACTACTGGTATGGTCGCAGATATTGTAGCAAAGGTCGGTGGAGATCAAGTAGAGGTTACTCAATTAATGGGTGCTGGTGTAGACCCCCATTTATACAAAGCATCTCAAGGGGATATCAAACGAATTGAGGATGCCGACATTGTCTTTTATTCCGGTCTTCATCTTGAAGGAAAAATGGTCGATATATTCGAACAAATGAGCAAAAAAAAGCCAGTTATTGCAGTGACAAAACAAATTCCGAAAGAATTATTACACGCAGATCCTGAGTCACCAGATCAGCCAGATCCACATGTTTGGTTCGACGTATCCCTGTGGATGAAAGCTGTAGAGCAGGTTCGCGACTCCTTATCTGAAATTGATACCCTACATAAAGATATGTATCACACAAATGCGGCAAACTATTTAAAACAATTGCAAGAATTGCATGATTATGCCAAAGAACAGGTTGCAACCGTTCCTAAAGAGCAACGTGTCCTAGTTACCGCTCATGATGCTTTCGCTTATTTTGGTAAGGCATATGATATTGAAGTTGTAGGCCTGCAAGGGATTAGTACAGCTTCTGAATATGGATTAAAGGACGTTCAGAACCTGGTAACTACCCTTGTTGATCGAAAAATCAAAGCTGTCTTCGTAGAATCCTCAGTTCCAAAGCGCTCGATTGAAGCCGTAGTTGAAGGGGCTTCTGCCAAAAACCACAACGTTGTCATCGGCGGTGAATTATTCTCTGATGCAATGGGCACCCCAGGCACGCCTGAGGGGAACTATATCGGTATGGTAAAGCATAATGTAGATACAATTGTCTCTGCTCTCAAATAAAAAAGGAGGGTCCTATATGAATCCCGTTACATCATACGAACCACTCTCCGTCAGCGATTTGACGGTTGCCTATCAGAAAAAACCAGTCCTTCGAAATGTCACACTTACCATTCCTGAAGGCAAATTAATCGGAATTATTGGACCCAATGGGGCAGGGAAATCAACGTTTATCAAGGCCATTCAAGGGCTCATCCCTGCTGCCTCTGGCGAAGTCCACATCTACGGAAAACCCTATCGCGAGCAACGCAAGCTAGTAGGCTATGTCCCACAGCGTGAAACCGTTGACTGGGACTTCCCCACAGATGCTCTGGATGTTGTCCTAATGGGGCGTTATGGACGTCTTGGCTGGTTCCGTAGACCTGGAAAAACCGATAAGGAATGGGCCATGGAGTGCCTGAGTAAAGTAGGTATGGCTGATTTTGCTGATCGTCAAATCAGTCAGCTTTCGGGTGGACAACAACAGCGTGTCTTCCTAGCGCGCGCTTTGGCTCAGGAGGCTCAAATCTATTTCATGGATGAACCCTTTGCCGGTGTTGATGCTGCTACGGAGAAAGCAATCATTCTCCTTTTGAACGAATTAAAGGAACAAAATAAAACGGTGTTGGTCGTTCACCACGATCTTCAAACCGTTACGGAATATTTTGATTGGGTTGTCATGATTAATAAGCGAATGATCGTAAACGGTCCAACAGAAGAAACCTTTACCACAGAGAATTTACAAAAAACCTATGGAGGCCGCTTACAAATCTTAGGTGATCGGCTGGCCCTATCCACAGACAGGTCCAAGCAGGAGGGGTCAAAATGAGTTGGTGGCAGGCTTTGCTAGATCCCAACACACAATGGGTTCTAGCTGGTTGCATTCTACTTGGAATCAGTAGCGGGGTACTCGGTTGCTTTGCCTTTCTCCGCGGTCGTTCATTGATGGGTGATGCCCTCGCTCATGCAGCATTACCTGGCGTTTGTCTAGTCTTTTTACTTACTGGCTCAAAATCAGTTGGCTTATTTTTACTTGGGGCAGGCCTATCTGGGCTGGTTGCTACTTACTTTATCAGCATGATTTCGCGTCACTCACGAATTAAAGAAGATACTGCCCTTGCGCTTATTTTATCCGTGTTCTTTGGAATCGGAATTGTCTTGCTTACTTATATCCAGCATAGCTCCAGTGGAAATCAAAGCGGTCTGGATAAATTTTTGTTTGGTCAAGCTGCTTCTTTAGTTGGTAACGACGTCAATACAATGGTTGTTGTAGGAGCTATTTTAATTTTGTTAACAAGCTTATTGTTTAAAGAATTTAAACTGCTCTCCTTTGACGCCGGATTTGGTCGCGGTTTGGGATTGCCTATGGGAATGCTAGATGGGTTATTAATGGTCATGCTACTAATGTCTGTGGTAATTGGTCTGCAAGCGGTAGGAGTTGTGCTAATGGCAGCCATGCTGATTACCCCAGCAGTTACAGCCCGTTATTGGACGAATAAACTAGGGTCAATGGTTATACTATCCGGTGTATTTGGAGCATTGAGCGGTGCATTTGGAACATTGCTTAGCACACAGGTTCAAAATTTACCGACTGGTCCCATTATTGTACTTGGTGCCACAGCTTTATTTTTGTTTTCACTCATTTTTTCACCAAGTCGTGGTGTCTTGTTTAAACTCATTCGTTTTTTACGTTTGCGAAATCAGGTTTTGCAGCAGGATGTCTTGCGCTCCCTATATGAATGTATGGAATACGAGATTAAACAACAGCGTATATCCCATAATCTGTATATACCTGTGGAGCGGCTCAGTCAAAAAAGTGGAAAAGCACATGCTGCTGTAGTCAAAGCCTTATCTAGCTTACAAAAGAAGGGCTGGGTTGCCTTTGACAAAAGCCGTCCGGAGCATTGGACATTCACGAAAACAGGTGTAGAAAAAGCACACGATCTCATTTTGAATCAACGCCTGTGGGATTTATTCCTCATGAATGAACAAAAGTATCAGGGCTATGGTGTTGATCAGAATGAAGAGCTAATCATACATCAGCTAACCAAACCACAACTGAAACAAATGTTGGTTGAGCTAGAACACTATGATATGACACCTTTCCTTCTCGGACATATGTCCCCCCCTACTTCCAGAAAAAAATCGGAACAGGGAGGCGTTCCCGTATGAACAGTTTTTGGATTATTTTAACCGGATCATTGGTAGCCGCTACATGCGGCTTCCTCGGTTGTTTTCTCATTTTAAGACGAATGGCTATGCTGGGTGATGCGATAAGTCATGCGATTCTACCTGGTATTGCCCTTGCTTTTCTCATTACGAGCAGTCGAGAAACGTTGCCTATGCTAATCGGTGCAGGAGCATTTGGTCTGCTTACTGTCTTTTTGATTCAGCTTTTTCGAAACAGCGGTGTTAAATCAGATGCGGCCATCGGGGTAACCTTTACCGCTCTATTTTCTATCGGGGTTGTGATCATCTCTTTGTTTAGCTCACAGGTAGATTTAGATTTGGATTGTGTGCTATATGGAGAAATCGCTTATGTACCGTGGGATACGCTTACTATCGGTGATCTGGATCTGGGTCCAAGAGCAGTCTGGGGAATTGGCATCGTCTTCTTGGTCAGTCTGTTGGTTATCTCGCTCTTTTATAAGCAATTTAAGCTCTGCACGTTCGATCCTGCAATGGCGGCTGCTATTGGCATTCCAGTCGCTTTGTTCCACTATCTTCTAATGGGACTTGTCTCTATGGCGACTGTCGCCTCTTTTGAAAGTGTTGGCGCTATTTTGGTTGTTGCTATGTTGGTTGTACCTGGAGCGACTGCCTACCTGCTGACAGACCGGCTACCTGTCATGCTAGGGTTAAGCATGCTGATCGGTGTCCTATGCTCTGCACTCGGTTATGCTTTGGCAACCTGGTTAGATAGCTCCATCGCTGGCGCCATGACAGTTATCGCGGGGCTGCTATTCGCTCTAGCTTTTATATTCTCACCGCGTTATGGCCTTATTTCTAAGCTACTTGCCCGTCGCAGCTTACGTGTATCTGAGCAGGAATAGTTGCGTTTGCTTGCAACTCTAACTAGCAAAGCCTCTCTCTTAGGTTAGATAAGAGAGAGGCTTTTATATTGCAAAGGATAGTCCTTCAGCTAATACCTTAAATTTAACAATACATCGCGAATAGCCTGATCTTTCATCACGGTATCTCGATATCTTTGGGTAATTTCGGTTAAGGCAACATCATGATAGAAAAACTCAGTAAAGAATTTCACTAAAGGACGTGAGCCTGTGCGAATAGCTTGCCACTTACTCTCTTCTATCCCGGCAAAAAGCAATTCCTGTTCATCAACAATAAGGATGCGGCTTCTTTCTAAGCTTGCGTGCTGTACATCAGGAATTAAGATAGACACTGTAGGAATCGCTGTTGGAAATTCACCAATCACATGAATATTAACGGTAATTCCCTCGGCGTATTTTTGCTCTAAAATGGGGAGAAAAGCAGCTAAATCATCAGCCCATCCCGAAATAAAAATCGATTGACTGGCTTGCTGTAGCAAATCCTTTAGCAAGGCTTGGATCGAATGGTTATCTCTTAAGGTCCATACCCGATCATCCTTGGGAGCTTCTTTTTTTTGCGTGCTCCTTAATTTTTGCACATTCGTTTCAAAATCAGCTTTTAGTTTTTCAATGATCGATTCAATAGGAAGAGCGGTATACAGTCGCTTTTTTTCAACGGTCGTTTCAAGAATCATCCCTTTTTCAGACAAGCGATGAAGGACTTCATATACCTTTGAACGCGGAACACCTGACCCCTTGACGATACCTGTGGCATCTAATGGCTGATCAACGGTTATCAGCGCTTGATAAACTTGACTTTCATATTGTGTGAAGCCGAATTGTTGAAGCATTGTCTTTGACCCCTTGCTTAACCATTTAGTAGGTAGTAGTACCATCATAGCATATTCTCTGGTTTATTATGTATGATGAAATTTACACTTGTTTTCTCCTCTCTAAAAAGTTACTATTGCAGTGGTAACTTTTTAGAGGAAAGGTTGTTAGGACATGAATAGAAGAGTTTATTTGCTAACCATTGTCTCTTTTGTAGTAGGGATGGTTGAATTGATTATAGGCGGGATTCTAGATTTAGTAGCCACTGATCTGGGAGTAAGTCTTGGTAAAGCAGGATTTCTGATTACGATGTTTTCCCTTGTATTTGCCATCTCAGCTCCCATCCTATTAACATTAACCGCAGGCATAGAACGAAAGCGGTTAACGATGCTTTCTTTATTAGTATTTTTGATCGGTAACGTAATAGCAGTCATCAGTCCATCCTATACGATGCTGTTACTTGCACGTATTATCTCAGCTGCAAGTGGTTCTTTACTGGTTGTTTTATGTGTTACAATCGCATCAAGCCTCGTGGCTATCCCATACCGTGCCCGAGCTATCGGAGTTGTTTTTATGGGAATCAGCGCCTCTCTTGTGCTTGGAGTACCCATTGGATTACTGATAGGTAATTCCTTTGGTTGGCGAGCTCCTTTTATACTAATCTCAATTTTGACCGTGCTTTCGATGACAGGTGTTCATTTCTTTATGGGACGAATTGAGCCGAAGCCTGCCATTCCGGTTTGGAAGCAGTTAGGTACATTGAAAAATCGTAGCGTATTATTTACTCAATTGACATCGTTTTTATTTTTAGCCGGTCATTTAACGTTATATGCTTATCTAACACCATTTTTAAAAATGAAGCTAGGTCTAGATGGAACTTGGGTAAGCATTATTTACGTTATTTTTGGTATTGCTGCCGTATTTGGCGGAGGCTTTGGAGGCTTTTTATCAGATCGCTTTGGGACAAAACGTACCATTCTATCTGTTATTTCTGTCTTTGCTTTGACAATCTTTATGATTCCCTACACTACCTTTGCTTTACCGCTATTCCTTGTAGTGATGATTATCTGGAGTATGTTAAGCTGGGCGATCACCCCTGCATTACAAAGCTATTTAATTGAGTCTGCTCCAGAATCCTCTGACATTCAACAAAGCTTAAACAATTCTGCTCTTCACTTTGGGATTGCTTTTGGCTCCTTAATTGGCGGAATCGTCATTGAGAGAGCCTCCATTGATTGGAATGCTACTGTGGGTGGGCTTATCATTTTGCTAGCTTTAGGATCTGCTGTCTTCTCGATGGCTAAGGCTAGCCGTGTCACGTTATCGTTATCTAGAAAATAAAAGAAGAGGTACAGATGATGGAAACAGAATTGCTTGCCATTTTTGACGAGTCTCACAATCATCTAGGTTCAGCTTCACGTGCAGAGGTTCATCGCAAGGGCCTTTGGCACGAGACGTTTCATTGTTGGTTTATTAGTCATGAAAATGGGACTGATTATATTCATTTTCAAATCAGAAGCGAGCAGAAAAAGGACTTTCCTTCACTGTTGGATATTACAGCCGCCGGTCATTTGCTTGCTCATGAAACGATTTATGATGGAATCAGAGAAATAGAAGAAGAATTAGGCATACGTGTTTCTTTCCATGATTTAGTATCATTAGGAGTCATCAAAAACTGCATTATACAAAAAGGATTTATTGATAAAGAATTAAGTCACGTATTTCTTTACCAAAGTAAGCATACGATAAGTGATTATACACTCCAGCCAGAAGAAGTTTCTGGTATGGTAAAAGCTGAATTTGCTGGATTTTGTGAGCTTTGGTTACATGACAAACAGGAGCTGCTTGTTGAGGGCTTCGAAAGGAATGCCAAAGGTGAAAGGATTCCGCTGCACAGGATGGTGGGCAAACACGATTTCGTTCCTCATGAGCAGGCTTATTTTGAAGGTATCATTCACTCTATGACAGAGTATCTCTCTAAAAGAAACAAGAATCCCTACTAGTAGCAGATGGAATAATCCCCCACCTATAAAAAAAGACGAGCCTCTCGCTCGTCTTTTTCTTTAGATAAAATAGGATTTTTTACACACCAATGATTTGAAGCTCTTTTGGATAGCTTGTTAAAATTTCGACTCCGGTATCTGTTACAAGTACGTCATCCTCGATACGTACGCCGCCAACCTCTGGCGAATAGATTCCCGGTTCGATAGTAAACACCATTCCGCTTACTAACTTATCCTGATTAGCCCCATGGACAGAAGGGTATTCGTGTACATCCATACCCATGCCATGACCTAAGCGATGGGTAAAATACTCCCCATATCCCTTGTTTGCAATAACCTGACGCGCTACCTGGTCTAAATCAGCCAGCACAACACCTGGTCGGGTAGCTTCAATCGCAGCTAGATTCGCCGCTAATACCGTTTCATAGACATCTTTTTGCTTGTCATTAATCTCTCCAACAGCAAATGTCCGCGTAATATCAGAGATATAGCCATCTTGTAATACACCCATGTCAAACAATAGGAACTCTCCGCTCGCAATCTTACGGCTGCCTGGCTTCCCATGCGGCAATGCTGAGTTAGGGCCACTTAACACCATTGTAGAAAACGATGGACCTTGCGAGCCTAGCTTTTTCATCAGGAATTCCAGCTCCGCTACGATCTCAGCTTCTGTTACGCCAACCTTTACTTTTGGTAGACATTGTCTAAGAACTTCCTCGATTGTCTCACATGCTCGCTTAATCCGTACCACTTCATCAGCAGACTTTATTAAACGCATTTGGCGTAACGGCTCTTCCACATCTATGTATGTAGGAACATCTAATTCTTTGACCATTGCTTCATAGATAGAAACAGTCAAATGACTCTTCTCCACAGCCAAACTCTTCATATTTTGCGGGAGGGCCTGCTTTAAAATTTGATACGGATTGTCGGTGTCTGTATGTGTCATAATATTTTGCACGCTAGAAGCCGCTTCTGCTGCATTACGGTCTAACGCAGGTACGATTAAGACCGGTTCTCCATTAGCAGGGATTACAAGCCCCATAAACCGTTCATGCGGATTTGTAAAAAAACCAGTCATATAATATACATGCATAGGAAAAGTTACAAGAATAGCATCCGCTTGCTGTTCTTCCATAAACGAACGAAGTTGAGTAAGACGTCTTTGATCCACTTTCGCCCACCATACCTTTCTTTAGCTATCTTTTCTATCTTGAGGATACCATAGGAGTCATATTGATACATCCTCCTTGTATAAAATATATCTTGTTAACGAACTAGGAAGTGAAAATAACCTAGACTGCCGCTGTTGTGTTATAAGCATTCAAATAACGAACCCGTTAGTGGAATGATTCCAGTTAGCTTAATTCAGGGTGACCGTGCGGAACCGTTATTTTCAGATAATATCTGATTATCGGAAGGTGACGAGATCGTTAGTGATGGTTGATTGAATGTATAGAGGCAAACATTTTCCAGTCCAATTCAGTCTTTGACGCAATTCTTGAAGTTTAAAAAAACAAATCAGATAACTCCTTTTTCAAAAAATAAAAACCTCACCACTTACAGATGAGGTCATGTGATAGCAAGACATGTGTATTACAAGTAAATCGGAATCAGAATCAGATACTGATCTATCCCATGAATAGATTTGGAAACTGTTGTATAATTCCGCTGGTCATAACATCAGCCATCTCCAGCGCCTGGGGCTCAATCAGATAATTTGTTGAGACGTTTTCCGCATAGTTACCCGCAACACGTGCTGCTACTTCGGCCGTTAGAAGTCTAAGATGCTGATGCATCATCTGTCTCCATTCCTCTTGGGACCAATAAGGATTAATTCTGCCCAGAAAGGCTGCAATGTCATCGGCATTTGCGTACCAACGTCGCTGTGCATCTGCGGCGGCGGAATTGCCTGTGTGCAACGATTGAACGAGTTCCGCTGCAATCGTAAGATGTTCCTTCATCAACTCGCCAAATCTTGCTGCAATTGTAGGTCCATAGAAAGGTTGAAACGCAGCCGCAAAATCGTCTGCATTCCGAAGAAGCCTATTAATCGTTGCCTCCTTATCAGGTAGGTCGCCTACGATACTATTCACCGCCAATCTTGTCCAGTAAATATGTTGCTCCCATAAAGCCCCCAACTGACGGTTCAACTCCACCATTGCAGGTGTCCAACACACAAAGGAAACTGGCCTGAACACATAATTGTTATAGATTGATGGGTAACCATACATCGGGGTTATCTCCTTTTCCCGGTTCTCCCACAATATATAGGCGATAAGACGAATGTGTGACTAACTGACTAATGGTAATGGCCGTTATCCGAAGATTATCTCAATTTAACAAGAGAGTGGTTTTTTTAATTAAATTGCCCGTTAGCGTAATGGCTGTCAGGCAGAGACAAGAAATTTTGTTATACATTTTATTTTTAACCATGATAATAAAAGGTTATTGGAATTTCGTAAGGTATTTAATAAAAAAGTAACCAGAGGAACGCTAGTTTTTCTCCGCGCCGATATTCTTATACGTAAACAAGCTCCTGCCCTAGATCATAACTGAAGTCATCAAGGAGCAGGAGCAATCTTTCGTTCTAATTCTTCATCCGCGGATCTAAGGCATCTCTAAGTCCATCACCTATCAGGTTAAATCCAAGGACGGTCAGCACAATGGACAGACCAGGAAAAATAACCGTCCAAGGTGCTTGCTGGATGTATTCACGAGAGTCAGCTAGCATTTTTCCCCATTCGGGTTGCGGTGGTTGTGCGCCAAGTCCTAGGAATCCAAGCGCAGCCGCTTCCAAAATAGCAGTTGCAATCCCTAAGGTCCCCGTCACAATAATCGGAGCTATGCTATTTGGCAATATGTGCTGTGAAATAATCCGAGCATCCTTCATTCCAATAGCCCTAGCAGCCATAATGAATTCCTCTTCTTTTAAACTAAGCACCTTCGAACGTACTAATCGCCCATAAGTAGGAACATTGATAATCGCAATAGCCATTAGTGCATTCTGTAGAGAAGGTCCTAGAATGGCAACGATCGCAATAGCTAGCAAAATGCTAGGGAAGGCTAAAATGATATCAAATGTACGAGAGATAAGCATGTCAATCCATCTTCCATAATAGCCAGCAATCAGTCCAAGCAGCGTCCCTATGATAATCGAGCCTATAACCGAAAATGTTCCTACCCATAAAGAGATTTGTGCCCCATAGACTACACGGGTATAGACGTCACGACCATTATAATCAGTTCCAAACCAATGTTTTGCAGAAGGCGGCATGTTTCTCTCTTTTAAAGCCCCCTCATCAAAAGGATGCGTAGTAATAACAGGAGCAAGAATCGCAACCAGAATAAAGAAGGTGATGATCCCAAACCCTAACAAAGCCATTTTATTCTTCCGTAACGTTCGCCAGGCATCTCGCCAAGGAGACGTTGTTTTTTCAACCTGCTCTTTAGAAGAGACAGCTTGCATCTCTGGAGTTACTTGTGCCACTGTTGAGCCCCCCTTAGCGATATTTAATACGTGGATCAACATAGGCATAGAGTAAATCCACAATTAAATTGATCAATACGAAAATAAAGGCAATGACAAGAATGCCGGATTGGATAACTGGGTAGTCACGGTTACCAATCGCTGTATAAATGTAACGCCCGATCCCCGGCCAGCCAAAAATCGTCTCCGTAAGAATAGCTCCGCCTAAAAGCATTCCTAACTGTAAGCCAATTACTGTTAAAATCGGAATCAAGGCATTTTTTAGCGCGTGCTTGTACACCACGAAAAACTGAGCTAACCCTTTGGCACGGGCAGTACGAATGTAATCAGAACGCATCACTTCCAGCATGCTGGAACGCGTAATTCGAGCAAAGATTGCCATTGGAATGGTTCCTAGTGCAATGCCAGGTAAGATAAGGTGCAAGATCACATCCTTGAATTGATCCCATCTCCCACTAATGATCGTATCGAGCATATAGAAATGGGTAATCGCTTCTACAGCATCACGCGGATTATCCCGCCCTACTGAAGGTAACCATTTTAATTCCTGTGCAAAATACCACTGCTCCATTAGCCCTAGCCAAAAAACGGGCATAGAAACACCAATTAAAGCAATGAGCATGCATACATAATCAAACCAAGAATTTTGTTTCCAAGCAGAAATGATTCCAGCATTAATCCCTACAACAAGCGCAAACAACAAGCTGACAATAGCTAATTCGGTAGTAGCAGATAAATAAGGAACGATCTCCTTGGCAATAGCTGCTTTGGTATGAAGTGATACGCCTAAATTACCTGTCATTACATCTTTGAGATAAGAAAAATATTGAATGTACCATGGCTGATTTAATCCTAATTGTTCACGGAGTTCTTCAACGGCACTCGGACTAGCCTTCTCTCCTAAAATCGTTAAGGCTGGGTCCCCGGGGATGGCGTGAATAATGGAAAACACGATAATAGACATGCCCAAAAATACAGGGATCAGCATGAGCAAGCGTCGTATAGTGTAAGCTAGCAAATATCATCTCCTCGCTTTCCTTGCTTGTGTATTCATAAACGATAGCGGATAAATGAATGGTTAAAGAAAAGGGTAAGAGGAAAGCTCAGCTCCTACCCTTTTACATATGAAAACTATTCAATATCCACCTCTTCTAAGCTTTCACTACCTTTGGGATGTGGCACATAGCCTTTAACGGTTGCTTTCGCTGCGATTGGAGGTGTCGAATGCACCAATGGAATGAGAATTGCTTGATCAAAGATGATTTGTTGAACCTCATTGTAAATTGCAGTACGTTTTGCAACGTCCACCTCAGATTGCGCCTTCACCAGCAGGTCAGTAATCTTCTCATCTTTGTAGAAGGAACGGTTACTGCCACCTATATTATTTTTATTAAAGTGGTTGTTTAGGAAGTTATCAGGGTCGCCATTATCTCCAGTCCAGCCAAGCAGATAAAGCTCCTGTTCCCCTTTTCTGGTTTTATCTAAATAAGTCGCCCAATCCATAGAAACGATCTCGGCATCAATACCGATTTTCTTAAAGTCCTGCTGTATCGCTTCAGCCATTTTTTGACCATTAATAATGTATGGACGTGGTACTGGCATTGCCCAGAATTTCACTTTGAAACCATTTGGATAACCTGCCTCTGTCAGTAACTGCTTTGCTTTTTCTAGGTTATATTCGCGATCCTTAATTTGATCATTATGACTCCAAATAGAGGGAGGCAACGGATTAGTAGCAGGCTGGGCAAAACCGCTGTAGAAGGCTTCAATCATATCTTGCTTATCTATGGCATGCCCCATTGCTTGGCGTACCTTCACATTGTCTAAAGGTTTTTTCTCAATGTTAAAGCCTAGCCAGCCAGCATTCATAGAAGGACGGATAAATGACTGTAGATCTTTATTTTCCTTCACAGGCTTCGCATCATCAGGATTTAAACCATCCATAATGTCTATCTCCCCAGATGTAAGCGCTGTTAAACGAGCGGAGTTGTCTGGAATCACCTTAAAAATAACTTTGTCTAGCTTAGGGAGACCTTTTTGCCAATAATCTGGATTTTTCGCAATCGTAATACTATCATTTCGGTTCCATTTTTCGAATTTGAATGGACCAGTTCCAACAGGCTTCTCATTAAATTCCTTTGTCCCCTTCTTGACTGCATCTGGTGAAGCGATAGCAAACGGGAACATACCTAGGTTCTGCATAAGAGGTGCTAGAGGACGATTCAATGTAAGGACGATCGTGTACTCATCCTTCACATCTACAGAAGCGATGACATGGTCCTTGTCGCCTTTATAGCCGCCAAACATGTCATTATAATATTCATAGCCTTCTTTATCGTGGTATGGATTGCGTTTATCCATCCAACGTTCAAAGTTAAATTTAACTGCCTCTGCATTAAAAGGTGTACCATCATGGAAGGTGACTCCTTTTCGCAAATAGAAGGTGTATTTCTTACCATCTGGAGTAATATCCCACTTTTCAGCAAGTCCTGGTATCACTTCTGTATTTTCTTTTTTGTATTTTACTAGTGTTTCCATAATGTTTTCTGTAACTCGCGCCGACTCTCCATCGGTAATCGTGATTGGGTCAAGACCTACAGAATCTCCACCGCGCCCCACAATAAGGGTTTTTCCATCTTTTTTGGTTTCTGCTGTCTTTGTTTCCCCTTGTTTGGCGGCTTCGTTTGTATTACCTCCACAGCCAGTCAATGCTACAGAAAAAGCCATTATTCCGCAAAGAGCCGCTGACAGCTTCCTTTTCTTCATATTTTAATCCCCCTTGTTTTCTATTTTCATGAACAGAAAGCAACATATCGCCATTGCTTCCTTGCTTCATGCATTCTTGACGTTTTCAGCCTGTAACAAATCAATGTAAAAAAGAGGTTTTGTCAAAACAGTACGTTCTTTTTATAAAAATATGCTCATTTATTTTCATAAAATTTTGAATATTAACTATATAAGTGACAGGCTACCAAATGATTTTCTCTCGATTTAAGCGTTTCAGGACGTTTTTCCCTGCATACATCCATCACATGAGGACATCGCGTATGAAATGTACAACCTGACGGTGGATTAGCTGGGCTTGGTAAATCACCCTGCAAAATAATCCTTTCCTGTTTTTTATCAGGATCCGCTACAGGTACGGCTGAAAGCAATGCTTTTGTATACGGGTGCAGAGGGTTAGTATACAGCTCATCTTTATCCGCAAGCTCTGCAATGCGGCCCAAATACATAACACCTACACGATCACTAATGTGCCGAACAACACTTAGATCATGAGCAATGAATAAATACGTCAGCTTAAATTCTTTTTGTAAATCCTGCATGAGATTAAGCACCTGTGATTGAACAGATACATCCAAGGCGGATACTGGCTCGTCAGCCACAATTAATTTGGGATTTAAAATCAGTGCACGAGCAATTCCAATTCGCTGACGTTGTCCTCCGCTAAATTGATGAGGATAGCGTCCCGCATGATAGCTAGATAGTCCAACTACCTCTAGTAATTCATGAACACGCTTACTCCGTTCTTTGGAGGAATTGATCCCATGAACAATCAGAGGTTCTTCTAAAATTTTTCCGACTGTATGGCGTGGATTTAAAGACGCAAATGGGTCCTGAAAAATAATCTGCATATCCTTACGAATCTCCCGTACTTCCTCTCTTTTCATCCGGGCCACATTTTTTCCTTCAAATAGCACTTCACCACTTGTTGGTTCTATTAATCGGAGTATAGATCTACCTGTTGTAGACTTGCCACAACCGCTTTCTCCTACCAATCCTAAGGTCTCCCCTCTCTTAACGCGAAAAGAGACATCATCAACCGCTTTTACTGCGCCGATTTCTCTGGCAAAAACTCCACCCGTGATCGGGTAGTATTTTTTCAAACGATTCACTACTAATAAATCCTCCACCAATCTGCCCCCCTTCAGATGTTATTGTTCATGTAGAAAACAACGCGCTCGATGTCCTGTGCCCACTTCCAATAGCTGCGGCATCGTTATCCGGCATTTGTCTGTCACATATTCACAACGCGGTGCAAATCGACAGCCCTCTTTGATAGTGCCTGGCAGTGGAACATTACCTGGGATGGAGTAAAGACGCTCCTTCTTTTCTTCTAAGTGTGGAATGGATTGGAGTAAGCCTTGCGTATACGGATGTTTCGGATTCTTCAGAATATTCCTGACATCTCCTTCTTCCACCACATTTCCGCTATACATCACAACCACTCTGTGGCACATTTCTGCCACTACCCCTAGATCGTGGGTGATCAACATGATTGAGGTCCCCATATCCTCATTTAGACTGCGCATCAAGTCAAGTATTTGGGCCTGAATGGTAACATCAAGAGCAGTAGTTGGCTCGTCTGCAATCAATAATTGCGGACTACAGGCCATCGCCATCGCAATCATGACACGTTGACGCATTCCACCAGATAATTGATGTGGATACTCATGAATAATTTCCTCAGCACGCGGAATCCCCACACAATGTAGCATCTCGATGGCACGCTTTGTTGCTTCTTTTTTGGAAGCTTTTTTGTGTAGAATAACAGCTTCTCTAATCTGATCACCAATTTTGTAAACGGGATTCAGTGAAGTCATTGGCTCCTGAAAAATCATTGCAATTTCGTTCCCTCGAATCTCTCGCATTCGCTTTTCGCTGGCAGTTAACAGGTTTTCCCCCTTAAACAAAATGTTACCGCCCACAATTTTTCCTGGAGGATTAGGTACTAATCGCATGACAGATAGTGACGTAACACTCTTGCCACAGCCTGACTCACCTACAATGCCTAACACTTCACCTTTGTTGATGGATAAATTAACTCGATCAACGGCCGGAACTCGTCCACGATCCGTAAAAAAATGGGTCTCTAGATTTTCAATGTGCAAAATCTTTTGCGTCAAAGGGACCGCACCTCTCTATACCATTGTTCTTATGGGTTATTTTTTGATAACTTAGATAATTATTGCATTTATTTATAAAACTAGCAACATCAAAATAATATAGTATGAACAAAAATTAATTTTGTATAATTAAACCAGTTATTTTTTTCCTCAAAAACCTGTACTCCAGCTAAAAAGGCAACTTGCGAACGCCTCAGCACAAATTGCCTTTCCCCAATCTACCTTATTTGCTCTCATCTTGTTTCATTACTCGCTTTATGGTTCAAAAAATCCAGAAATCCAATTTACTGTAGCTTCCGTCCCTTTTTTAATCCATCTTCCTACCGATTCCCCGGCTTCACTCACATAATTAACGACACGTTTTGGCTCTGTTCTTACTTGTTTCCCCATAACCGCTATCTCTACCTGATTATTATCAACCTTGGTAATAGCAAAGGTCTGGGATTGTTCGCGTAAGCTTCCGTCCACTTTATTGATACCCCGTTCAGCGGTTTGCATACCCAGTACAATGCCAATTAACAAAAGAATCACCATACCGATAAATCGTATCGTATGCGCCATCCAAGCTCTCACTCCTTACTCTTACTACTCTTTGGTGTCTGCTCTTTGTTCACTTTCTCTGCTTTTTGGTAATACTCCGCAAAAACATCTGCAAATGCTTCCGCTGTATTGTAAGATTCCTCAAGCGTGTTGTTGATTCCACCAAATTCTAGTAATAGACTGCCCGGAGAGATAGACTGGTTATACTCGGCATTTCCCTCATGAGCACCTTTGGCGATTACACCACGAGATAATCCCGGGTATTTTTTCTCTACCAAAGCGTTCAATTCTTTGGCCATCCGTTCATTTTGCATGAAATTACGATTGCGTGTTCCGATGACAAATAGGATGCGGGCATACGTTTTTCCGTTTATAGTGATTGCCGTTTTACTACGCGGCACATCCCCATCGCGATGGATATCAAAATAATACTGTAAAGCAGGATTTTTTTGAGCGGCAGCTTTCACAGCTTTATATGACTCAGCATATGCCATCGGATATGTCTTTTTCTGGTCGATCAATTGCTGAATAAAATCATTTTCACTTACAATGGTATTTACTCCTTTTTCTTGCAAAAGCTTTCCGAATCGTTTGCCAACGAGCTGAATATTTTTTGTTGGGTGATCAACTGACGTTCCTACAGTAGGTGCTACATGCGTCCATGATTCCCGATTATGTGTATTGTAAATAAAAACACGCTTCTCCCCAGCTATGATAGGAGGACTTGGCGTCTTCGTTTCATCCTTTTCGACTTGTCCCGGCTGTACGATGTCCCTTGCTTTTGTATTTTCTTCTCGATTCATATCCTGAACAACTGCATTCGGTGCGGCAGATTCCACGTACAAATCCACTAGCTCTAATCCTTGACCCGGCACAATAATGCGAGCATCATCGTAGGTAAGCAAGCCTGGTAGCTCTCTGCCTAACAGACTGCGTAAATCACCAGGATAAATACCGGTAATGAGTTGAAAGAAGAAGCTTTGCATCGTGGAGCTCTCAGGCTCTCCCTGGGCTTGAACGGTACGATGCAAGCTAGGGATTTCCATACCCATCGCATCAAGAAACGTAATACTTGATACGTTGGAAGCGGCTCGTTGAATGCTACTAGAGTAAAGAAAATCCTGATGATTGGGGCTTACAAGCAAAAGACTCACAAGCACAAATAACAGAGCTGTGCCGGCAGAGAGCGCAAAAAAATAGCGTTGTAATAGGGTGATCATTTTCATATCTCCTCCTCTGACGTTTCTTTTGCATATGCTTTATAGTTATGCATGTCATAGAGTAGATAGAACGATCACCCTAGTAAAATAACGTTTCGTTTTTTGAAGTTTTTTTATTGGTTATTTATGGCGAAGCAGTCTACTTTCCTTTAATGTGTATAGGCACTCACATTCTCCTCAGAGACCGCTCTATGCAACGCCTGGTTAAGTCCTGTAGCTACTATATTAGAAATACCCTCCATAAAATCGTCTATTTCCTTAGGTGTCACTACTAGCTCTTGCCCTAGCGGACGCAGTACCTCATGAATTAACTGTCGCTTTTCATCCCCAGATAGCTGCCCTACTAACCCCATGAAGGTTCCCCTTTTTTCCATATCAGGTAAGTCTTCCTCTGTGTAAGGTTCTTTGCGCTCCGGCATATCCGAAGCAGTAAGTCGATTAAATGCTCGATTTTGCTCCTGCATCGATTGATTAAAATGACCTAATAAATAAGTAATCGCATCATTTACAATGGTAGAAGCAAATACCACCGTTGGAACCCCTATAGAGATGACAGGAACCCCTAAAGTGGCTTGGTCAATGGATTTACGCTTATTTCCTACCCCCGAACCTGGATGGATGCCCGAATCGGCAATCTGAATCGTTGTATTGACTCGGTGTAGGGCTCGGGATGCAAGGGCATCAATCGCGATTACAAAGTCTGGCTTGCTCTTCTCTACCACACCAAACACAATTTCACTAGTCTCAATACCCGTAATCCCTAATACACCGGGAGACAGTGCGCTAACCTCACGATATCCATCTTGAACGGATTCAGGTGCTAGTTCAAATAGATGACGAGTCACCAATAAATTTTCAACAACTTGAGGGCCTAGTGCATCAGGCGTTACATTCCAATTTCCAAGACCAATGACTAACGCCTTTTTGTCCTCTGTTAATCCGAGTTCCTGCAGAAATCTAGCAAATTCTCGAGCGAATCGCTTGATTACTATACCCTCCAGCTCTGAATCGTTATCTCTGAGTTTTGGCACTTCAATTGTCACATAATTTCCTGGGAGCTTTCCGATCTGTCTACCTGCCTCCTCATTCTCAACCTGTACTCTGGTCACGGTAATACCCGGTTCAGAGTTATCTGTTGCTAGGAAAACCCCTGGTACATCGCTTTGATTCTGTTCACAAGCCACCTCATGCGCTTCTACTGCCAGATCAGTGCGGATTGTATACTTAGCTAGATCAATGTTATGTACATCCATTCTATTCGCCTCCAAGTAGAGAAAAATAAGCGTACGACAAGCTAATTTGGCTCATTCCTCTGTCCTTCCGATTTAGAACCAGATTATCATGTGTTCTGTTCTTATTTCTTACTACTAGGTTGCTTGCTTCTGTCATTTTTATTCGCAAAATCATTCCTTGCAAATGCACCAAACGCATGCTAGAATACTATTTGTTGCATTTCTTTTGCTATGGTCTTTTCTATTGTTTTAAGGAGGTGAAAGTATGCCAAACATTAAATCCGCTATCAAACGTACAAAGACGATTGAAAAACGCCGTGCTCAACGCGCTTCTCAAAAATCTGATCTTCGTACAACAATCAAGAACTTTGAAAAAGCAGTTCTTGCTTCTGACGTGGAATTAGCTAAAACAACCCTTCTTGCAGCTGTTAAGAAAATTGACAAGGCTGCTACGAAAGGTCTTATTCATAAAAACGCAGCTAATCGTCAAAAATCTCGCCTGATGAAAAAACTTAACGTTCTTACTGCTCCTGTAGCATAATTTCGTTTTGACAGGCCAAAAAACCCCGCAACCTTAGGTTTGCAGGGTTTTTTATTTTAGAGGTAAGCACGCATCCTTATGTCATTATCGTGTGATGAACGAACCACGTCCGTATCGCACACAACACAAGCTTTATTAGCTAAGGAAATTTTGTTCTGCTTGCTTTATTGACAATTTCCCATTCCCCCCTGCTTCAGTTGGCGGATTTCCATTTAATATGGATCGTCACATTAAAAAGCATACTTCCCAACTATCAAGGATTCTATTCTCCAATGCGACATATCTAACAGCACGGATTTTTTACCAATATTCCCTTTCTCATCTCCTGTAAGCTTACTACCTTGATCTTGTTGTAAGTCTAGGCATAATAAAAAAGCCCTACATCGAGTGTCCGCACCCTGTAGAGCTATCTTATTTTCTGCTAACATAAAACACTGTGCCTGTCATTACGATTTTGCTAATAGACGAGTCCCTCATGTCTGGAAAAGCTATCTAGTCTTTATCGTTGTAACTCTTGTCCTACCTTCGCAATAAATACCTCCAGAGCTAATCTCTTGTCGGTCTGTCCTGATTTCATCCGGTAATCCTCTTCTGCAAGGATTCCTAGCAGCCGGCGTAAACTAGCCTCCGAAAAATGTCTGGCTTGCTCCAGCGCCTTTTTAACCGCATAAGGATGCATTTTTAACATACCAGCTAGCTGCTGCTGCGTATAGCCTAGTGGAGCACGCGTCTTCACATGGTATATCAATCTAAATTGTCTCGCTAATAACGCCATCAACTTAATCGGCTCTTCTCCCATTTTCAAGCAATCATATAAAGTGCGAAACGCATCTGTTACTCTACCAGTAACAACGGCTTCAACAAGAAAAAAGACATCCTGCTCTAACGTTCGTGAGGCCAAAAGCTCAATTGTCTCACGAGTGATTTCTCCCGTTTGATTATCGCTTTTCTTTACATAGAGCGCCATTTTTTCGATCTCTTTGACTAATAACCGTAATTCTGAACCAACACGCTCTGCCAGCAACATAGCATTTTCTCGTTCAATCTGTGCACCAAAGCGTTGTGCAGTCCGTTCAATCCATCCATATAAATCTGTATCCTGCAATGTTTGAAATCCTAGAACAACAGCGCGTTGTTGCAGTTGCTTTGTTAATTTTTTACGTTCATCCAGTTTATCGGCCTGTACATCCAGCACGAGAGAACTGCTTGGAGTCGGGTCCTTTAAGTAATCGAGGAGGCCATCTGTGTTATGCTCGATTTTACTTGGTGGTTTTGCTCCGGTTAAAAAATAAGCATTACTGGCAATTACCAAACGATAGTCAGACAAAAATGGCAAGGTATTGGCTTCTACTAGCATGTCTTCTAAAGGTGTCTGAGCACAATCGTACATTCCTATATTTAAATCAGCGTATGTCGGGTCAATCATCTCGTTACGAAGCAAGGTCATAAATTCCTCTTTTAGATACGTCTCCGGCCCATAAAGTACATATACCGGAGCAAATCGCTTCTGTTTAATCTCCCGCATCGCCGTGCGTAACGGCATTCCGATCTCTCCTTTGTTACTCGCTATTTCCTCTATTTTTTTCTTACTTTAATTATAACACGCTTAGGCTTGCACGCAAAAAAACCACGACCTCGTCAGCCATGGTTTAACCAAGCAACATTCGCTTTTATGTAAACGCTAGAGAGAAAACCCCGGATGTTTTCTCTCTATACGGGAAGCAGGGGGTGCTTGATACTTTATCTTACGCGAAACGCGCTTTTTGGTGTCAGTCTTCTGCAAAATTTGGCGTTCGTCCTATCTGCGCATGATGAGCCAGCCTAAGATGCAGGAAGGAAGCCTATGCTATCCCCAAGCTTCGAAATACTTATAGTTCATTAATGAAAAACAGCCTATTGTCATTATAACTGAGGGTTGTTTTTTTAGCCCGTTCTCTTTCACCCAATGGCCCCTGAATGCAAGAATATACTCTGCTCTTTTTTTATAAGCATTCTTGAAACGGTGCCTCCTGATTTCCAGTAGCTGCTGGCTATTTATACCCAATCTTATTTCTGCCAATTCCAGCCATTTTGTTGATTGGTCCACTCTTCTAGGTGCTTTTCTGTGTCTTTTCGTTGCTTTTCCTGCTGCTTCTCCCATTCTTTCATCTGTTTTTCCCATTCTTTTTGTAGTTCTTTTTGCTTCTTCTCTAATTCTTTTTGCTGTTTTTCTAATTCTTTTTGCTTATCTTTAGCTTGCTGCTCCGCTCTTTGCTTTTTTTCTTCTTCTCGTTTTTTCTGTTCCTTCAGCGCCCGCTCAATGGCATTTTGAATAACCTTCTCTAAATCCTTCTGATTTTTAACATTTTGCAGATCAGGATGCTCCTGCAAAAATTCCTGCACTTCTTTTGACGCTTCCTCCCATGCTTGAACCTTGCCCTCTTGATCCAGCTTATTGTAGTTATCCACCTGATCAGGAATCAAGGAGAAAAGTGCCCCTTCTGATATCGACTGCTCATGGGCAGATGCTTGTTTATCAGAAGCCGAAGTGTGATTATCCTTTATTTTAGGAGAAATAGCAATCTCGTGCTGTGTTTGATTTTCATCCGTTTGGTTACCACCCTTCAGACGACCATCCGTCTGTCCCATTGCTACACTAGTTTCAGTATCAGACTTACTGTCGCTAGATCCGCTCTGGTGGTGATCCGGTTTGTTCTCTTTTTGCTTTTGCTCTCCTTTTAATTCAGTCGAGGTGTCATTTGGTGTAACATCTGGCACCTCTTTTGAAGCCTCTTGTATATTTTGGTCCTTCTCATTGTCAGTTGTTTTTTTATCAGTAGGTGTAGATTTAGGTTTTTCTGTTTTTGGGGTTTCCTTAACAATCAGGTCACCTGATGAATTTTTGGATACATCCTCTTGTACATGGCCAGAAGCTCCATTCGTAAGGACAATTGGCTCATTTTTGTCCTTATTGGCCATAACAAAAATTCCTAACAGCAAACAAGCTGCTGCAACACCGCTTCCTACCTTAGCCATCCACAATGGCAAACGGCGTTTTTTACCTACTGATTTGTCTTCTGTCTGTTTTAACTCTAGACGAGGTAGTTCCGTCTGTGTAACAGCCGCTGGTTCAGGGGTTTCTCGGGACTGCTCCAGTTGAGGTAAGAGCGCATCAACAATACTAAACGGTGGTGTAACTCTTGGTAGATTTGCCAATCCATCAGAAACCTTTTTTAAACGTTCGTACTGGAGCATATACTCTGGATTTTCAGCTAACTTAGCTTGTAAAATTCGTTTTTCTTCCTCAGATAAATCATCGTCCAAATCTCTTTGCATCCATTCATGGATGTCATCCTGCGTCATCCTCTTATCCCCCCCTTCTCATACTCCTGCAGCAGTGTCTGCAATTGATGTCTAGCCCTAAACAGATAAGATTTTACCGTATTGAGCGGTACGTCCAAGGTATCAGCAATTTCTTGATAGGAAAAATCCTGCAAATAGCGAAGCACAACAACTACTCGATAATGCTCCGGTAATTTGGCAATTGCTCGATGAACATCCTCTGACATGCTATGCAACAAAATTGTATCTTCAACATTTTGTTTGTCTTGTAGCGTCAGTTCATATTCATCGATGGATAATGTCTCCTTTTTTGCCCGAAAGCGATCCATGCAAATGTTGCTGACAATACGTTGAACCCATGTGGTAAATTTGGCTTTTTCCTGAAAGGTGCCAATTTTTCTAAAGACGCGTAATAAAGCTTCCTGGGCTACATCCATTGCATCGTGTTCGTTACCCGTAATATAGAAAGCGCTCCGATACACGGTGTTTTCAATGGAGCGAAGCAGTTCCACCAAAGCTTCTTGATCTCCTGCCTGCGCCTTTTTGATCAGGTCAGCTTCAATCATTAGCGCTCTCTCCTTCCTTTCAGACGTAGGCAACTTCATGAAAGTTGCAAACATAATCCATCATTGTAATTATTCTGGTTGTAATGTAGGAGTAACTTTATATCCATTTTCATTAATTGTAACAGTAATCGCTCCATGGTGATCAGTGCGATAAATCTGTGTATTCCGTTGTTTAAAACGCTCTATTACTTGCTCAGATGGATGATGGTATCGATTGTTAGTTCCTACTGAAATCAATGAGACACTAGGAGTAATAGCATGTAAAAATTCCTCACTGCTAGAAGTCTTGCTCCCGTGATGCCCTACCTTTAAAAGATCAATAGGAGGTAATGTATAGCGCCGTAACAATTCTTGTTCTCCCGATTCTTCCAAATCGCCTGTTAACAATATGTTTACACCATATGCAGACAAGAGCAGCACAACAGAAGCATTATTCTCAGAGCTCCCTTGTGTCCTTTTAGGATCAGGCGATAGCCAGGTCCACGTAACCTGCGGATTATCCTGCCAGGTATAGCCTGAATATCCAGTATGCATTTTGATTTGTTCACTATGTAAAGCTTGAAACCATTCTGCCTCAGCCTTAGGTTGTCTACCATTGGTAAGGACACGATCCACCTTCAGAGCAGGCAACAATGCTTTTACCCCTCCTACATGATCATGGTCCCCATGTGTCAGAACAAGACAGTTGATGCGTTCCACTCCTATAGAGCGCAAATAAGGCACTACAACATCCTTTCCGACTTCAAATGGATTTCTTCGTTTTTGCCAAGGCTCTCTTCCAAAGGAGATCGTTCCTCCTGCATCTATTACATATACAAAAGAATCGTCTATCTCAACTATTATAGAGTCTCCTTGCCCCACGTCAATAATGGTAATTTCTACCTCGTCCTTTTTTCCCCATGGATCGCGAGCAATCATCACCAATAAAATGAAGATAAAGGTCGCCATAACAAGATCCTTTTTACGGTGATAGCCTAAATGCCACATTGCCCAAAAACCAACGCAAAAGCCCATATATAGTACGTGCCACCACCAAATAGGATGTGACCAATGCCGCAATGGAAATTTTGTTTGGTGGAGAAATGTAAGAAAGGAATGAACAAAGGATAAAAGATAATCAGCTACAACAGAAGGTATGTAAGTTAATGCAATATGAATATGAGAAAAAAATAGCAGGATGTAGCCAAGCGGCAAAATAATATACGAATAGACAGGTACCAATAATACATTAACCAGCCATGAAATCGGTGAAAACAAATGAAAATAATGAATGAGAAAGGGAAATGAAATTAGTTGCGAAACCAGTGTGACAGCTAGAGTAGAAACCAACCATTTTGGCATAGGCCATTCCAATTGGACTAGCAACGGTACAAAAACTAATAATCCCATCGTAATAAAAAAAGATAATTGAAATCCTAGATGAAATAATTGATATGGGTCGTAGATTAACATAATAAGTCCAGTGACACCAAGTATTTCTAGGCCCTGCGCAGATTTTTCTCGAGATCGTGCTAATAACCCAAGAATCCCCATACAGCCTGATCGTACGGCTGATACCCCCATACCCACTAGCCCTACATACATCAAAATAAATAGTATTCCTATCACATAAGAAATCTTTGTGGGAACACCAATCTTTTGTACAATCCATAAAAAGCCGCTAGACACGATTGTGATATGTAATCCGGAAATGGCAAGCACATGAATAAATCCTAAATCAGCATAAACTGTTTGAAGATCAGCTTTTACCTCTGATTGCTGACCTAATAGAAGTGATTTGAAAAACCCTGTGTTTTCAGGCTCCATGCCTAGCTTTTCTAATTGTCTGGCTTCCGCTTTTTGCCATCTAGTAAAAAAAGCCCGCCAATCCCCTTCTCCCTCCTCAACCTCCATATCCGTAACATCCATATCAACTATTACTGCTACTTTTTGATACCGAAGATAGGATCTGTAATCGAACGCATGCGGATTACGAGCTGTATCTGGGAGCTTTACTGTAGCCTGTGCCTGAAAGGAATTACCCGAATGCCAGCCTTCTATAGTATTAATTTGTTCTTCATGCTGTAGCTTGAGACGAATAAGAACTCTCTCATTTAAATCTGTTGTCTGGGATGCGGTTTTCATTCTCTTTTTACTCTTCACATTGTTAATTCGTGCGTAGAACCTCACCAAATCGCCGTCTCGCTCGACGGGAGAATCAATTTTTCCCTGTAGAAAAACAAGCTCCTCTCCCTCTGCATAATGCACTAACTCAGAAACATAACGACTATCGTACCAGTTAAAATAGCATGCACCAGCAAGGAGAGAGCCCATTAAGAGCAAGCTCCATTTCCTTGCCTTGCCCTTCAACCCAATCGCGGCCAACATTAATAGAACAAATCCGATCCATAAATAAAAAGGAGGTGAATAGAGCTTGAGCCTACCCAAATTACTAAGCCCAATCCCTATAATCCAACATAGTGATGTCAGAAAAAAATGATAGGCTGCCATCCGTTCTCCACCTTTCTCTCTATTCTCAATCCATTATAGGAGCAAGAATATGGACAAAAATAATAGAGAAAGCGGAGAGGGTTATAGTATAATAGAGCAAAATTATAATACATAGTAGTAAGAACAGTGTTCGGTGTCAAAGGAGAGAAGCAACATGGCGAGAAAAAGTTGGGATGAATATTTCCTAGATATTGCCGATCAGGTATCCACCCGTTCTACATGCCCCCGCCTTCATGTGGGTAGCGTAATTGTGAAGGATAAACATATTATTGCAACAGGCTACAATGGCTCCATCCATGGTCACGATCATTGTGATGATGGCGGCTGTCTAATTAATGAAGCTGGACGTTGTGTAAGAACAGTGCATGCCGAGGTTAATAGTGTTTTACACGCAGATCGAGATAGTCTAAAGGGAGCTACGGCCTACGTTACACACGAACCTTGTGAAAATTGCGCTAAAACACTCGCTCAATCAGGGATCGCACGGATCGTGTACCGTAATGCCTATCCAAATAAATGGAATGAGCATTTCCTTAAAGGTATAGAGGTCGTTCACTTACCTTTTTCGGATGCAAGGAACAACTAACTAAAATACGATGTCCACATAGGTTCTCTTTCGCACAAGAGGACCTCTTATTTGTTTATAATAAGAGACAAAAGGCTAACCGAATCGAGCAAGAGAGCTGACTTGTAGGCGAAACGAAAAAACATTTTACATTCACAATTTACATTTTGTTATCCACTCGCCCTGCTTTAATCGAGTCAACTGTCGCATTGCGCTTGCTTGGAATCCATGTTAGATTAAGATAGTGTATTTTCAGGGGACCACCCTGTGAGAGGAAGAGTCTAAGAGAATGTGTGGAATTGTTTCGTTCTTCAATAAGCATCAAGCACCTGCACAACTAGAAACGATAAAAGCAATGACCGACGTGATTTTGCACCGCGGTCCTGACGACGATGGTTTCCATGTAGAAGATAATATTGCATTAGGCTTCCGCCGTCTTAGCATCATTGACGTTGCTGGCGGTCATCAGCCTTTGTTTAATGAAACAAAAGATATCTGGATTATCGGTAACGGGGAAGTTTATAACTACAAAGAACTACAGACATGGCTAAAGGAACAAGGTCACGTGTTCCAGACCGATTCAGATATTGAAACCATTCTTCACTTGTATGAAGAGGTTGGCTTTGATGCACCGAAAAAACTTCGCGGCATGTTTGGTTTCACTATTTATGATAGCCGTAAACGTCTACTGTTTGGAGCACGTGATCATTTTGGAATTAAACCGCTCTACTATACGGAAACGGCCGATTCAATTGCTGTAGCTAGTGAAATTAAGAGCTTGCTTGAACTGCCAGGCGTGCCTCGAGCAGTCAATCAACAAGGCTTTTATCATTATCTAACCTTTCAATATGTCCCTGACCCTGAGACAATGTATGAAGGAATATATCGCATCCCTCCAGGTCATTTCTTTGTCATTCAAGATGATAAGCTGACAATTGAACAATATTGGGATGTTCACTTTGAACCGGATGAAAGTAAGCCATTCTCATATTTTGTAGAAGGTACCCGCTCTATTTTGCTAGATTCTGTAGATAAACACAGAGTTAGCGAGGTTTCTCGCGGTGCATTTTTATCCAGCGGTGTAGACTCCAGCAGCATCGTAGGGATGTTACGTAAGTTTGAACCAGTTAAAACCTTTTCAATTGGTTCTGATATCCCGGGATACAGCGAGCTAGATTACGCGCGCCGTACAGCAGAATATCTAGGTACAGAGCATCACGAAATCACCATGAATGCAGAGCGTTATTTACAGGAATTGCCTCGTCTCATCTGGCATCAGGACGAACCAGTAGCAGATCCATCAGCTATTCTCCTATATTTCGTAGCAGAAATGGCTAGCGAGCATGTTACGGTTGTTCTATCTGGTGAAGGGGCAGATGAATTCTTTGGCGGATATAACATCTATCGTGAGCCTCACTCCCTTCGGATGTTTAAGCATATGCCAGGTTGGATGAAATCCTCCATGCGCAGTGTTGCTGAACATTTACCAGATAGCATGAAAGGGAAAAACTTCTTGATTCGCGGCTCTAAAACAGTTGAGGAGCGTTTCTTTGGAAATGCCATGATCTTCAGTGAAGAGATCAAGGAAAAAGTAGTGATGGAGAATATTAAACATGCTGGTCATTACAAATCTCCGCTAGATATCACGCAAAAAATTTATCAGCGAGTCCAAGGCTATGACGATGTAACCAAAATGCAGTATTTGGATATCCATACTTGGCTTCGCGGCAACATTTTGATGAAAGCTGACAAAATGACAATGGCAAACTCTCTGGAGTTGCGTGTACCGTTCATTGATCCAAAGGTATTTGAATTCGCAGCAACTATTCCGACCAAATACAAGATTGCAGAAGGTACAACCAAGCATGTTTTAAGGGAAGCAATGAAGGAATTTTTACCTCCTGAAATCAAGACTCGTCCTAAGCTTGGATTCCCAGTTCCAACCCGTCATTGGTTGAAGAATGAATTCTACAAATGGGCGAAAGAATTGATTTTTGAAGCGAAAGTAGATCATTTAATTAATAAAGCTTATGTGTTGTACATGCTTGATGAGCATAAGGAAGGTCACGGTGATTATAGCCGTAAGATCTGGACCATTTTAATCTTTATGCTATGGCATCAGATTTTTATCGAGCAGAAGTATTCCTTCCAGCCTTATGTAAGTCCTGCTGTTCAAATTCGCAAGCAAAACAACGCTTCAAGCATAGCAAGATAGTAATCTGAAAAACCTTTCAATCTAAATGATTGAAAGGTTTTTTTGCACTCCCCTCTATCTTTTTATACGATGTCTTTAAAGATGTAATGGAGGGATAAATAATGGTTATGGAATTGTGGGATCGTTATCGAAAATGGATTTTTGTGAGTGCTGCCCTTTTATTTATTGGACTTAGCTTCTGGATATACCCCGCCGCTGAATCCACTGCTATGTCCGGACTTACTCCCGTTGCCTTCGCGGAAAAGGAAAGCACTGCTACGCCCGAATTGCAAACAACTAAGCTTGCAGAATTAGAACAAAAAAATTCTACTGTGAACACTTATACAGGCTCAGATAAAAATGATGATTCTAAAGAAAAGCCCCTTTCTGATACTAGAGCTTCTGTATCCGTAGATTCCCCCCTTTCTAAAGATGAGCCAATAAGCAATATGAATCATTCCTCTTATATTGATGTAAAAGGAGCTGTCACACATCCGGGCTTATATTCTTTTGACTCAAATGAGCGAGTCATGCATGTGATTCAAAAAGCTGGTGGTTTCTTAGCACAGGCTGATCAGAAGCGAGTTAATCTGGCACAAAAGCTAACGGATGGAATGGTTTTATATGTTCCTGCCTTGGAAGAGTCTTCTACTTCTTTTCCTAACCAGTTTACTAATTCATCCCTTCACCCCAGCTTGCCAATTCAAAGCAGTTTGCCATCTTCTTCACCCCAAGCTTCTGCTACTAAAATCAATATTAAAACCGCTACATTGGAGCAACTTATAAAATTACCGGGAATCGGGAAAACCCGAGCAGAGGATATAATGGTCTATCGCGATAAGAAGGGTTTTACTAAATTAGAAGATTTAATGAAAATTCCAGGCATAGGCAAAAAAACCTTTGAAAAAATAAAAAAGATTGCGATCTGTGAATAAATGTACCCAAATAGTTAGATATATGTGTTAGATGGGACAAGGCTCATGAAGAAATAAGCCACTAGTGAGTATCCCCCAAAAATTTTTTTCTAAACGGGTAGATTAGAACGACAATTTCTCAGCTTCATAAGCTCATTTTCCCGGGGAATAAAAATATTTTTGTTATTTTATTAGGTAAGTTTGTTCTGGAAATAAAAACGTTACTCTCTCAAAAAAACATGAACCCCTCCTTCAGCACATAAGATGTAAAGACCTCTTTTAGAACGAAAAATGGTATGACTTGTACTGTTCTTCACAAAAAAAGTATGGAGGGATTATCATGCAACTTGGGTTTATTGGAACTGGAAGTATGGGGGGCATGCTCATACAATCTTTTATTCGATCTCAGGCTGTGTTATCCGACCAAATTAGAGCCTATAATCGAACCCCAGGAAAATTGTCACTTCTACAAGAACAATTTCCAGAATTGCAAATCGCTACGAGCAATGTTGACGTCGTTACAAATAGCGATCTGATTTTTTTATGTGTCAAGCCAAAAGAATATCGAACAGCATTAGCTGAATTCTCATCTGCTCTTTCCAGCGAACAGGTCTTGGTTACAATTACAAGTCCCATAGTAGTAGAAGAACTGGAAAAATTAGTCCCTTGTCAGGTCATACGTGCAGTTCCAAGTATCACTAATCAAGCTTTGAGTGGACTCATCTTGCTTGAATACGGTCGTTCTGCCACAGATGAGTCAAAGGAACGTTTACTCCACCTTCTATCACATATCGGTCTCCCCTTGGAAATTCAAGCTCCATTTTTGCGAATCTCGGCAGATATCGCCAGTTGTGGCCCTGCCTTTCTCAGTTATACACTGCAACAAATAATTCGGTCTGCGGAAGAAGAAACCGGTCTTCCCCACGAAACAGCCGTTCATTTGACAACCCAAATGCTAATTGGAGTAGCTGAATTATTAAAACAAGGTCATTTTACCTTACCAGAGCTACAGGCGCGTGTCTGCGTACCAGGAGGAATTACCGGAGAAGGACTGCGAATTTTACAAGGTTCCCTACCTGGGGTATTTCATCATGTATTCCGCATCACACAAAAGAAATTTGAAGAGGATCAACGAGAACTGAAGGAACAGTTGGAAAATTGGTAGTCAGTATTGGAAAGAATCATGAAAGAAAGATTTTATAGACATGGCTGTTATAACCTATTACGTTCATCCTTACACCAATAGCATGGGGCTTTATTATGTGGAAGATGATTTATTGACCTCGATTATTCATCTAAAATTCAATATGACTTATATGAACTACTTATTCCATGTACATAGGTAACATATAGGAGAATAAAAGAGTGTCGACAATTCGCAAAAGAAAAAAGCCCCCTCCTATAGCTAATTTCTAGCATCAGGAGAAGAGCCTGTCTTTTTTACATGAAACAGATGATTAACCTACTACAATATTAACCAGCTTGCCCGGGACAGCAATTACCTTACGAACGGTTTTACCGTCAATAAGTGCAATTCCTTTTTCATGAGCAAGTACATGCTTCTCTAGTTCATCTTTGCTAAGTCCGTTAGCGACTACCAGCTTGTCACGTACTTTACCATTGATTTGGATTACGATTTCTACTTCATCCAGTACCAATGCTTTAGGATCAAACGTTGGCCATTCCTGCATGTGTACGCTACTAGTCTTACCGATCAATTGTTGCCACATTTCCTCAGAGATATGTGGTGCGATTGGTGCAAGCAGAATGATAAGGGTCTCCATGGCAAAAGCAAAGGTGCCGCGGTCTGATTCTGCTGGATAGCTGTACATCTTATTAACTAGCTCCATAATCGTACTGATCGCTGTGTTAAAGGTATAACGCTCACCAATATCTTCTGTTACCTTCTTAATCGTATGATGAGTAGTACGGTACAAATCTTTGGCTGCATCATCATTCGCAGCTACTTGATAAGGAGCTTGGAATAATTCTTGATTGCTCTCTACCAAACGCCATACACGATTCAAGAAACGGAAGCTTCCTTCTACTCCAGTATCTGTCCAGTCTAGATCGCGTTCAGGTGGAGCAGCAAACAGAATAAACAAACGAACCGTATCCGCTCCATACTTCTCAATCATTTCATCTGGGCTTACCACATTGCCTTTTGATTTAGACATTTTAGCCCCGTCTTTTAATACCATTCCTTGTGTTAACAAGCTACGGAACGGTTCATCGAAGGACAGCATGCCTGCATCATGTAGCACTTTGGTAAAGAATCGGGAATATAACAAGTGCAGGATTGCGTGCTCAATACCGCCAATGTATTCATCGACTTGCATCCACTTGTCTGCGTTCTCTTTAGAGAAAGGCAGCTCCTTGTTGCTTGCATCAGTATATCGTAAATAATACCAAGAAGAATCGATGAAGGTATCCATTGTATCCGTCTCGCGTTTTGCTGCTCCACCACATGTTGGGCACGTGGTTTTCATGAATTCCTCAGAGCTTGTCAATGGATTCCGTTTTCCATCGATAACTACATCTTCTGGTAATAACACAGGCAGTTGTTCTTTTGGTACTGGTACTACGCCACAGCTATCGCAATAAATGATTGGAATTGGAGCGCCCCAATAGCGTTGTCGAGAAACCAGCCAGTCGCGAAGACGGTAAGTGGTAGACAATCCGCCTTTATCTTGCTGTTCAAGTACATCAGCAATCGTTTTAATCGCTTCACGGTTTGGCATTCCATCAAATTGAGCAGAGTTTATTAAGGTGCCGTCTTCTGTATAAGCAGCATCGATACCAATTTCCTCAGCTAGAATTTCTGGATTTTCCGGATTAATAACTACTTTAATCGCTAAATCATACTTTTTCGCGAATGCAAAATCACGTTCATCATGGGCTGGCACACCCATTACAGCACCTGTACCGTAGTCAAGCAGTACATAGTTGGCTACCCAGATCGGTACTTGCTCTCCTGTTAGAGGATTCTTCGCGTATGCTCCTGTGAACAAGCCCACTTTTTCAGCATCAGTCGCTGTACGAGTAATGTCGCTTTCTTTCTTCATTTCTTCGACAAAAGCAAGAACAGAAGCTTCTTGTTCTTTACCAGCGATCAATTTTGGTACTAATGGATGTTCCGGTGCCAATACCATATAACTTACGCCATAAAGCGTGTCAGGACGAGTTGTAAATACTTTTACCTGCTCGTCATTAAGCTCTGGAATTGTGAAAGTAACATTAGCTCCCTCGCTTTTCCCAATCCAGTTCTTTTGCATCGTACGTACTTTTTCCGGCCAACCAGACAATTTGTCTAAATCCGTCAACAGACGTTCTGCATAATCAGTAATACTAAAGAACCACTGTTCCAAATCCTTCTTAGTTACTTCTGAATCGCAGCGCCAGCATAACCCATCAATTACCTGCTCATTCGCAAGTACGGTTGAGCATTCTGGGCACCAATTTACAAAAGCACGTTTGCGATATGCAAGTCCTTGTTCTAGGAAAGTTAAAAATAGCCATTGCGTCCATTTATAATAATCTGGGGAGCAAGTCGCCACTTCACGACTCCAGTCAATACTTACACCCAGACGGTTTAATTGCATTTTCATAAAATCAATATTTTCATATGTCCATTTAGCTGGCTGTGCTCCGAATTTAACTGCAGCATTCTCAGCCGGCAAACCAAATGCATCCCAGCCCATTGGATGCAATACTTGAAAACCGCTCATACGCTTCAAACGAGCAATAACATCCCCGATTGAATATACACGCATATGACCCATGTGCAAACGCCCAGATGGATACGGAAATTGCTCAAGGCAGTAAAATTTTGGCTTAGAGGAATCCTCCACCGTTTTGTTTGTTTTTTGTTCGTTCCATTTTTTCTGCCATTTGACTTCCAGCTCTTGTGGATTATACGGCATAGACATTTGCTACATCCTCCTTCTACTCTTTCACAAATCCTTCTTCACATTGGTAACATGTTTAACAGGTTACCCGCGTCTTATGATCAGCAGACAAAAACCGTCTAGCCCCTAAGACACACAAAAAACCTCACATCTCTAACAGCCGAAAAAGCTGCTAGGGACGAGAGGTTGTTTTTCTTCTCGCGGTACCACCCTAGTTAGCAAAGCAACTGTTTAACATGATGAAACGTTACCCAGTGCCCTACTCCCTTCCTTTTCCGTAACGTGGACAGACGCTTTTGCCTACACAACGAAAGTCTTCAGCAAAAAAGCAATGAGGGGAGTTCCAAAAAGAATCGGGTTGACTCGCACCTACCGTCAACTCTCTTATGCCGGATCTAGCTTTTGTACTAGGCCTCATTTTCGCTTTGTTCATATATGAATCGATTATAGTCGTTTTTACCGGAACATGTCAATCATGAGGACGTTTGGCTGAAAAAAATAGCCGTTCGCTTTCAGCAACAGGAGGAAGATTCACAAAATCAGCAGTTAGCTTAATTTCTTCAAAGCCAGCCTCTCGCAGCCACAAAATGATCTCTGTTGGCTGATAAGCTCTTTGGTATTGTGTTTCTTCCCGTTTTTGATAGCATCCATTTTCTACCCGAATAAAGAAAGTAAGATCATGCTCTACTTCTATTCGTTCTTCATCCGTATAGCATTGCCAGATGTAGTTGATCTCTTCATCTACATGCGTAAATGTGTTATTTCCAAAAAAGGTGAGAATTTTATAAGGACTATGTACATCAAAAAGGAAAGATCCACCTGGTTTTACATGCTGGTACACACGCTGAAACGTAGCTTGCACAGCTTCCTTTTCCGTAATATAACTAAGGCAATCACAGAAGGAAATAACCGAATCAATCGGGCTGACAGAGAGCTCTGTCATATCTTGTTCAACCCAATTAATATCAACATGTGCTGTTTTCATTTTTTCATAGGCAATTGCAAGCATCTCTGGCGATAAATCAACACCGGTTACCTGATAGCCTTTTTGGGCCAGAGGAATGGCAATACTGCCTGTACCACATCCCAAGTCAAGAATTGTCTGTGGTTTGCCGTGTAGCTGCCAATAATCCTCCGCCCAAACCAGCCAGTCCTGATAAGGCGTATCCGCCATCAACGCATCGTAGACTGTAGCTAAATGCGTATATGACATAGCCTTTTCCTACACTTCTACAGTGACGCGAGGTGCATCAGACCATAGTTTTTCAAGATTATAGAAGTCGCGTTCTTCTTTATGGAAAACGTGAACAACTACATCTCCACAGTCAACTAATACCCAACGACCTTGTTCTTCCCCTTCAATACCACGAATATTATACCCATTTTTATGCACCTGATCACGAATTTCACGAACAATCGCCTGTACTTGACGCTCATTGTTACCGTGACAAATGATAAAACGGTCTGCCATAACTGAGATGGTGTGGATGTCAAGCACCACAATATTTTCTGCTTTTTTATCTTCACAAGCTTTATATGCTAGTTGAAGTAATTGATTGTCTATTTGTACCATGAAAGGCCTCCTCATTCTATTACAAGATCATTATAAGCAAGCAAAGTGAGCGGATATACCCGCTGTTTTTTTTCAAGTAAAAAACGTATTGTTCCTCCGAGCGCAAGTGCTAACGCCTGATTCAAATCTTGCTCTGCTAGGCATCTAATATCCTCTACACCAGGATAATTGCGATTGGGTTCAATGTAATCAGCCAGACAAACAACCTTCTCCAGCAAGGACATGTTCTCACGGCCTGTCGTATGATAACGAATCGCTTGCAATATCTCAGCATCCTGTATCTGTAGCTCCTGCTGCACCACAATCGCTCCTACAAAAGAATGCCATAATTCTTTATCCCCTGAAAGCAGATCCTGAGGTAAATCATAACGAAGAAGATAATCTCGTAGCCGAGAAATCTCCCAGCATTTGCAGTAATCATGCAGCAGTCCTGCTAACTCAGCTTTGATCGGATCTGCTCCGTAGCGAACGGCCAGCTTTTTGGCTGATTCTGCGACGCCTAAGGTATGCTGGTAACGCTTTTCATGCATTTGAGCTCTAACCTGCTTAAGCAAGGCTTCTCTATGTTGGATCTGCTCCATATAACCCGCTCTCCTTTATATAGCATTCCACCGCTGAAGGAACAAGATAGCGAATACTTTTTCCAATCTGGATCTGTTCGCGGACATACGTAGAAGAAAGGTCCCAAAGCGGAATCTCGATAAAATCCACATAAGTTGTCCATCTTGAAGGTTGTGGTGCGAAGTGAGGACGATGAAATCCAATAAAACGTACCAGCTTTACCAACTCTTCTATGGCATACCATTGTGGTAGCATCTCTACCATGTCCCCTCCAATAATAAATGAGAACTCGTAAGTAGGATGTAATGTAACTAATTGTTGCATCGTGTCAACAGTGTAAGAAGGACCTTCTCGATCCAACTCTACCGTCGTAATCCGAAACTGCGGATGATTACGTATTGCTAGTCGCACCATTTCTGCTCGGTGAATAGCGTTTGCTACACTTTTTTTCTCTTGTTTATGGGGCGGAATATGAGCAGGCATAAACCAAACCTCATCAAGCTTTGCCTGCTCTCTCGCCTGCTCGGCAATTAATAAATGCGCATTATGAATTGGATCAAATGTGCCACCCATTATGCCAATACGTTTCATATGCTTTCTTTAATCCTTATGGTAGCACGATCGTTTTATTTTCTTTTGACTCTTTGTACAAAACAACGGTATGACCGATTAATTGTACCATTTCCGCACCTGCTCCAGTTGCCAAATCTTCTGCCACTGCATGCTTGTCATCCATATTATTTTGCAAAATGGAGACTTTAATGAGCTCGCGTACCTCTAGAGCCTCTTGAATCTGCTTTACCATATTTTCATTTACTCCGCCCTTCCCTACTTGAAAAATAGGCGTAAGGTGGTGGGCCATAGAGCGCAAATAACGTTTTTGTTTACCAGTTAGCATTTAATTTCCTCCTTGTTGCAAATGCTGCAACACAATTTCTCTCATTTTGTCAGTAGGCGCCGCTTCACCTGTCCACAGTTCGTAAGCCAGCGCCCCTTGATTTATAAACATGCCAAGACCTGAGTGATGGGTTGCTCCGATTTCTTTGGCACACTGTAACAATTGTGTTTCTAATGGGTTATAGATTAAATCGCTTACGATTAAATCAGGCCGTAAGGAGTTTCTATCTACAGGCATTTCATGAATATGAGGGTACATTCCAATAGAAGTCGTATTGATTAAAAGAGTGCTGTCTTGAATCGCTTGGTCAGCTTGAGCAAATGAATATACACGTATAGGGATTTGAGACCCCAGAGCCATCGCCAATAATTCTGCACGCTCAAGTGAGCGATTAACAATCCGAATTTCTTTTACTCCACGTTCTACCAATGTACATGCAACTGCGCGAGCGGCACCACCAGCACCTAGTAGCGTAACAGTCTGCTCTGTTAAATCAATCCCTGTTTCTTCTAATAACGAGCGAACATACCCTGTTCCATCCGTATTATATCCAATCAGGGTGCCATCTTCATTTACAATAGTATTAACGGCTCCAATCCGTTCTGCCAAGGGATCAATTTTATCCAAATACGGAATAACGGCTACCTTGTGCGGTATGGTGACGTTAGCCCCTCGCATGCCTAAAGCACGAATAGCCTCGACCGCTTCTTTAATCTGATCATCATTAACTTCGAAAGCTGCATAAGCAAATGGCAATTGTTTTTGTTCAAAAGCCGTATTATGCATCACTGGAGATAAGGAATGTCCTACAGGACGTCCAAACAGCCCAACCATTGTCGTTTTACTATGTAACAGGAAGACCCCTCCCCCAAGTAAAGTTAGAAAAGCCCCTCCGCAAAGAAGGGGCTTGCTTGTTGTTCAAGTGATCGACACAGACTTGATTAAATTAAGCCTTTTCGTAATCCGACACTTACACCCTTTGGCACATGTACTTCTACGACCCCTTTTACTTTTCCCTGAAGCGCAATCCAGCCAAGCCCAGCAATAACAATATCAGTTGGTCCATTTGTATCAATTTTTAGCGTATAGCGGGTAAATGGCAATAACGCTTTAGCCGCTTCTCCTGAAGGCGGGGCAAGCATCTCCCCATGATGCTTCTCCAGCACTTCTTCCGCATTATCTAATTTTGTACGGTGAATGTACAGGTCATTAGCCAAGTAGCAAGCAAATGGCTGACGTTCTCCCCTTACATAGTCAACGCGAGCCAATCCACCGAAGAACAACGTCTGTTTATCGTTTAATTGGAAGACGCGCGGATTAATCCGTGATTTCGGAGTAAGTTTGCGTAAATCCTCAGGCGACACAAGATGACCAATCTGATCACGATTAATAATACCAGGTGTATCAAATATAGAACGTCCATCCTCTAGAGGAATTTCGATCTTATCTAAGGTAGTTCCTGGGAAAGGCGATGTGGTGATTTCCATGTCCGCTGCACCGTAATCGTGTAAAATCCGATTAATCAGCGTGGATTTACCAACATTAGTTACCCCTACAATATAAACATCGCGTCCTTTGCGGAATTCTCCAATCCGAGCAAGCAGCTCATCAATCCCTATTCCTTTTTGCGCACTCACGAGAACCACTTCATTCGGCTTTAAACCACGTTCTTTCGCTTCATGCTGAATCCAGTTTTTTACACGATTAAGATTAATATTGCGAGGTAATAAATCTACTTTATTTCCAACCAACAAGATTGGATTTTGTCCAACAAAGCGCGGCAATCCCCGTAGCCAGGAACCCTGGAAGTCAAATAAATCAACTACCATAACCACTAAGCATTTTGTTGAACCAATTCCATTTAAAATACGGAGAAAATCATCATCATGCATTTCTACAGGCGCTACTTCATTATAGTGTTTAATGCGAAAACAACGCTGACAAATCACTACTTCACGATTCAATGCAGAAGCTGGTGCATAGCCTGGCTTCGCTTTATTTTCTGTCTGTATTTCAACTCCACAGCCCGCACAGCTAACTGGGCCCTCGAAGTCCTGATTTACTTCTTGTTGTTGTACCACGAAATCATTCCTTTCTTGCTCATCCAGTGCAGGGCAAGTCGTTCCATTTTCCGGTTAAATCGCGTAAAAAAACCATCTGAATTTTTAACTGGAACAACCAAAATGGTATGAAACCCTAAAAGGTTGCCGCCCAGCACATCTGTAAACAATTGATCTCCAATAACTACTGTCTCCTCAATGCGAACATTCATAATTTCAATCGCACGTTTAAACGCCTGATTGGTAGGCTTTCGCGCAGCAGGAATATAGTGGCATTGTAAGGGTTCACAAAAATGTAAAACCCGTGCCTTATTATTATTGGATACAACCGTCACTTGAATTCCTGCTTCATCCAAACGCTTAAACCAATTCATTACCTCTGGAGTAGCATCAGGTGTATCCCATCCAACTAACGTGTTATCCAAATCAGTGATTACCGCTTTGATGTTACGTTTTCGGAGTTCATCTATATTAATGGAAAAGATGGATTCCACATACTCATTTGGGGTTAACTTCTGTAAAAGCAAATGCCCGTACCTCCCGTTCACCGTTCACTGGTTTTGCATGCACCACGAACGAGATATCGGGACTAACTATACCATATTTGGAAGGCTTGTTGCAAAACAAGTTCTCTTTTTCAATCAATTTGCAAACCCGCTCTGTTGGCCGCCAACAATCAAAACGATAGGAAGGCTTCGTCTCATACCCGAGCCTCCCGCAGGAGTAAGTGGTTTTATCACCCTGACCGCCTCTGTGCACGCAAAAATGCTGACATGTCTCACAGCAATGAAACCGATTCGTATCTGCCATCTCGTTCATCCCTCTGTTCTTCCAAACCAATGATATCGATTTCGGGCAACCCAAGCATATGCTTTTTCACCAAAATAAGCAGCACCTGGCAAATAAAAAAACGGGGATAACCAGCAAAAATAAGTAAGGGCAAGCAATTTTCTCACTGCATAAAATGCTCGCAGACGTTCTCCTGAGGGAAGGAGGACCTCCATTGCTTCTCCGCATGCTTTATCCTGTAAATCACAAGCAGGCGCTTCCTCGTAATGACGCCACTCTATCTGATGCTTTTTCCCGGGTAACAATAAACTAGTTAACCGTTCACGAATAAAGCAGCACATCTTGCAATGCTCATCATAATAAACGATAGTCTTACTCATGTTACATTCCTTCTTTCCAGGCGGGGAGTGAAAAAATACTAAGCTGTTCAAATCTGTCCTTCTGTTCCTCTTCCCGCAGAAAATTAGAAAAGCCGACACCAATCAATCTAACACCGCTTGAGAAATCAAATTCATCCAATAAAAATTCTAACCATTCCTCCCAGGATGTTCCTGACATTACTTTACGCTGTTTACTTTTTGTTGTGAAGTCAGTAAATCTTACTTTCAACGTGAGGGTTTGAGGATGTACCCCCTCCTGCTCCGCTTCTTCTTTTATATGAGCAAGTAATTCACGGGCAATTTCAGCGATTCGGTCACGCTCCTGCAAATCGTACACCAGGGTGGTTTCCCGGCTAATTGATTTAACAGGGCGATCCATTTCAATTTCTCGTTGATCAATACCGCGTGCACGCCCGTATAGCGCATGTCCCCACTTGCCAAATAGTTGAACCATTTCCTCTACAGACAGCTCCCACAAATCTCGAACTGTCTCAATCCCCTTTTTAGATAAAACCTCCTGCGATTTTTTACCTACACCATGTAAAACACTAATTGGTAACGGAGCCAGAACATCCAAAGCATTTTCCGCACGGATAATGACAAAAGCATCTGGTTTTTTCAAATCACTGGCGATTTTGGCTAGAGACATATTGTAGGATAAACCGATGCTACAGGTAAGGCCCGTTTCTTGTTTAATACGTCTTTTCAACTCTTTGGCAATGGGAACTGCGTTTTCGTAATGAGACACATCTAAGTAAGCTTCATCTAGTCCGATGGGCTGATACAATTGTGCATATTCGGTATAAATCCGTCTAATTTCCTCGGATTTTTCATGATAACGAGCGAAGCGACATGGGACAAAAATACCCTGTGGACATTTTTTTCGTGCAAGAGCAACTGGCATAGCAGAACGCACACCAAACGAACGGGCCTCGTAGCTGCAGGTAGCTACTACGCCCCGATTGCCGGTACCTCCTACAATGACAGGCTGATTTCGCCATTCTGGATGATCCAGTTGTTCTACGCTAGCATAAAATGCATCGATGTCCACATGAATAAATTTTTTCATAGCCGCTTCACCCAAACATATATTCTCATCCAACTCTATTGTTATTATAGAACACTGGGTGTAACGATTCAATTCACTTCGTTAAGCTATTTACATTTTGAGTAGTATCCCAGGGTTTGTTTACCCATCTACGCATGGCAAAGCACCCGCGGAACCATTCATCCATTCCTTGTGCAATCCATACCCCAAGCAAACCAAGTCCAAAATAGATACCAAGCGTATAACTAAAGACTACCGCAATCCCCCACATTGCAAAAATACCGATGATTACTGGGAATCGAACATCACCAGCGGACTTTAATGAACCCATTAAAACAATATTCATCGCTCTACCTGTTTCGGTAATGACCATAATCCACAAAACAGGAAGGGCTACAGTAATAATAGCTGGGTCAGTCGTAAACATATGCAAAATCGGCGATCCTAACAATGCGATAATCAGTGTCGTGGCAAACGAAGCACACATTGAAATTTTTAAGGTACGCATCCCTCGACGCAAGGCCTTGTCGTATTGTTTCCCACCAATATAGCGGGCCACCAGCAACTGTGTACCTTGTGCAATCGCTAATGTAAATAGATAGCAGATCATAGAAATGTTCAATACATAGACACGTGCTGCCAGCGATGCAGTTCCCATCATCGCAATAAATCCTGTAATGATTACTTGTGATAGCTGGTAGGACAAATTTTCACCAGCCGAAGGAATCCCGATCGATAAAAGTCCTTGGATGTCCTTTTTTCTTACAATAAAGATATCTTTTAATCGAATACGTAAAGCAAGCTGACGAAAAACCAAATATAACAAAGCACCCACTGCAAAGGCACGTGCGACCACCATTGCCCAAGCTACGCCAGTCACTCCCGTAATAGGCAATCCAAAAATACCTGTAATCGCGATAACATTACCACCTACACTAATCATGTCCATCAACAGGGTAACCATCAAGGAGTCTTTCGTATATCCATGACTGCGAAGTACAGCACTTAAAGCTAAGGCAATTGATTCTAGAAACAAGGATGCCCCACAAATTTGTACAAACAAAAGTCCATAGGCAAGAACATCCCCTTCAAGCTCAAAAAGACCAAGAAATTGTTTGCCAAATATTACTACAATTGCAGCAACAGCCATTCCAAACCAAAAATTTAAGCCAAAAGCAGATCGTGCTAGCTGTCTTGCTTGATCTAATTGATTAGCTCCTAGTCTTTGACCAATCAAAATAGTCGCACCAATTGACGTCACGTTAAAAATTAAAATAAAAATATTTAAGAGCTGATTTGCCACGCCTACACCTGTAGCTGCGTCATCGGAATAATGACTCAGCATCAGAGTTGCAATAATCCCCATCCCCATATGTAGCGCTAATTCAAAAAAGATCGGCCACGTAATTTGAAATAGAGTTTGACGCTGGAATTTGTTTGTTTCTGTGTTCACATTCACCCTTCTTTACTCCATTGACATCGATTCATTCTAAAAGATTTGTTCATTATAACGCGATGTTAGGTGGATGGGAATAGAGATAAGTGTGCAGACAAAAAAAATGAGCTACCCACAAGGTTAGGTAGCTCCAATTTATCTTTTTTTAGGTTTTCTCCACTACATTGTTCATTACGATCAAGGAAATCTTACATGTCTTACATGCTGCTGTGATGCTTATTTAAATGTTTTAAAACGCTCATCTAGTGGTTTGAATTCTTTTTCCTTAGGAGCCATTGTTGGTTGACCAAATGGCATTTGAGCAATTAGTTTCCAATGAGCTGGAACATTCCACTCTTTTCTCACGTCTTCATCAATTAATGGATTGTAATGTTGCAAGGTAGCTCCTAAGCCTTCCATTTCAAGAGCAGTCCAGATAACAAATTGATGCATACCAGAAGATTGTTGAGACCAAATAGGGAAGTTATCTTTATAGAGCGCAAAATCCTTTTGCAATTGCTCTACAACTTGTTGGTCTTCAAAGAAAAGCACTGTTCCGTAACCATTACGGAAAGATTTCATTTTTTCTTCAGTTGGAGCAAAGTTGTTATCCCCAACTACCTTACGCAAAGCTGCTTCTGTCAAATTCCACAATTTATCATGTTGTTCTCCTAATAGAAGCACAATGCGAGCAGTTTGGGAATTAAATGAAGATGGCGTATGCTTTAGAGCAAATTCGATGATTTCTTTGATTTTATCATCTGAGATGCTTACTTCTTTGCTGATACCATAAATAGAACGTCTTCCTTCAACTGCTGTATAGAAATCTTTTGCCATGGTAGATGCCTCCCTGTTGTTAGAAAAAATAATGCTACTCAAAACATTGCCCTATTGGCGTCAAGTTATACAGACGCAACAGTGAAACGTTTGTTTACAAATTGTGGATTTTCAAGCTCGTCTAGTACTGCAATAGCATAATCCTCCATGCTGATGGAGCTTTCACCTTTTGCATTTACCAATAAATTGTCTTCCCCTTTTTGATAACGCCCTGTGCGCTCACCTGGTTCAAACATTGCTGATGGGCTCAAGAATGTCCATTGAGGTAGATTGGATTGCTTTAGAATCTCTAGATTTTTACCTTGATTTGTCGCTGTCGCCAAATATTCTTTCGGGAATTCTGGTGTTTCAAATAGACGAACGGTTTTCGCTTCATCTACAAACAAGCTTCCCGCTCCTCCAACTACAAATAACTTTGTTTGTGGAGCATTTTTTAGCGCTTCAATCAAAACATTACCTGCTTCCACATGTAAATGTTCTTCGCCTGGTTTTGCACCAAAGGAATTAACAACAACATCAAATTTATTTAAATCCTGAGTAGTTAGGTCAAATATGTCTTTTTGTAGTACAGCTACCTTTTGATTTTGATCAAGCTTGGATGCATCGCGTACAATAGCTGTCACTTCATGACCTCTTTGCAATGCCTCTTGCATGATCAATTTTCCTGCTCTTCCTGTTGCTCCAATAATAGCGATTTTCATATTATAGGCCTCCTTATTTAGGAATCAAATATCAAACACGGTGCTCATTTGAATAAATCAGATCAGATCAAGTCATTGGACAACCGCTCTTCTTGTAACTATTTTAGTTACAACCACACCTTTTGTCAAATGTTTTTTTTAGATTGCCCAAAATTAGTCGATTTGTGCATAGAACCTAACAAACTTTTCCCTAATATTACGCTTTATACATAACAAAAAAGCGCGCAAACAAAGGAATCCCTCGTTCCTTGTTCACACGCTTTCGTTTTCCTTATGCTTCTGTTTGCTGGTTCACTAGCTGTACAAACGCCTTACAAATCCCAAGCATTTGTTCGTCATGCATCCACATACGCTCAGGATGCCATTGGACTGCAATTGTGCGACCATCTTCGCTTTCAAAGCCTTCAATGACCCCATCAGGAGCCACAGCCGTCACGCGATAACCTGTAGGCAATGTTTTAACAGCCTGATGGTGAGAGCTATTGACTAAAACTGTTTCAGATCGTAATGCCCTCTTTAAAAAGCCATCTGACACCTGAATGTAGTGAGAACCGTACTGCTTTGAACCGATTTGCTGATGTTGCAATGCGTTTGGATATGCACTCTCGATATCCTGAATCAGGCTACCTCCGACTGTTACAGCTATCATTTGTGCCCCTCTGCATATTCCAAGCATCGGCTTACGTGCACGTAATAGAGCACGAATTAGTAGAAGCTCGGCTTGATCACGTTCGTAGTCTACTTCACCAAGCCGCTGATGTGGAGCTTCTCCGTATAGATGAGGGGCAGGATCAACGCCGCCAGTCAAAAGCACAGCGTCTACAGCCTCAAGCATCTCAGCAATTGGATAGAATTCCTCGTGTATTAATGGCAAAAGAAGCGGTATTCCTCCGCTTCTGATAATGCCTTCCACGTAACAATGACTCGTGTAGAAAAAATGATCCACACGATTGTCTGAAACATACATTTTGGAACTAGCGATCCCGATAACCGGACGCAAGCCTCTCGCTCCCTTTCTACTCGCGACGGGCGTATTTATAATCGACGAAGCCCAGTGCGTCGATGACTACGCCTTTCACATCATCCTTTTGTAACCATTTATATGTGTAATAGTAGATCGGAGTGACTGGCATTTCATTCATGAGCATCGTATCAGCTTGTTTTAATAGCTCCCTACGTTTCTCCTGATTACCTTCCGCTGAGGACTTGGCTAAAAGCTCGGTATATGTTGGGTTAGACCATCCAGATTTGTTGCTGCCACCTTCTGCTTTAAATACCTCCAAAAAATTAATTGGATCATTAAAATCACCAATCCAACTAGCACGTGCAATTTGGAAGGCGCCTTCCTTCATCGCTTCACGCACTACTTTTAACTCCATGTTTTTCAGTTTCACTTCTACGTTCAAGGTTTTGCGCCATTGATCCTGTATAGCTTGCGCAAGCTTTGCATGTAACTCATCAGTATTATACAAAAGCTCGATTTCCGGTAATTTTGTCAGTTTCTCTTCTTTTAAGCCTTCTGCTAACAGTTGTTTCGCTTTTGAAATATTATTATCTGTAAAATAACCACTAGGGTTTAATGACATGGATGGAGGTAGGATACCAAGTGCCGCTGTTCCACCCGTTTGCACAATGTTATCAATCAGTGCCTGACGATTGATCGCATAGGCAAATGCTTGACGTATTTTTTTATTGTTGAATGGAGCTTTTTTGGTGTTGAATACATACCAGTACGTTCCCGCTGTAGCTTGGGTGTGCAATTTATCTTTTAATGCACCAATCGCATCAGACGGAATATCTCCCAGGGGAGAACCAGACCAATCTAGCTCATTGTTATCATACATGCTCAATTCTGTTGTAGAATCCTCAATCATGTTAAACTCCAACTTTTCCAATTTTACATTCTCTTTATCCCAATACGTAGGATTCTTTTCAAATGCAATCTTAGATTTATGCTGCCATTCTTTCATAATAAATGGACCGTTTCCAACTAGTGTGGACGCATTATTTGCCCATTTCTCATTAGCCTCTACCACCTTCTGGTTCACTGGATAGTAGGTCACGGAGGACAGTAACTCCAGGAAGAATGGAGTTGGATTTTCTAGCTTTACCTCCAGTGTCTTATCATCAAGCGCTTTTACACCTACTTGATCTAATGTTACCTCTTTGGCATTGGCCTTTTGACCATTCTTAATATAATAAAGCTGGTAGGCATACTCAGAGCCTGTTTTCGGATCTAAGACACGTTTCCAAGCATATTCAAAATCCTTAGCGGTAACCGCATCACCATTTGACCATGTAGAGTTGCGCAATTTGAATGTATAGGTTTTCAAATCGTCTGAAATCGTATAGCTCTCTGCTACTGATTCATGCAGCTTGCCATCCTCGCCCAAACGGAACAAGCCATCAAAGGCGGAGCGGGCAACAGCCATTGAAATGGCGTCCTGTGCTAAACCTGGGTCAGCAGTTGGCGGTTCAGTTTTAATATTGAGGCGTAATTTCTGTTCCTTCGTCCCAGCATTTGCTGTCTTTTCAGGTTTAGAAGTTGAATCGGAACCGTTTGTACTAACTACACCACACCCCGCTAGCACGGAAGTCAGAAGCAGGATAGTACAGAGGGAACGGATGGGAAATCGCTTCATCGGTTTACACTCCTCATTTTTCAAATAGCAAAAAATCATTTCGATCTTTCTTCACGAGGTTCACAAGGAAAAGCACTTTAACAGTAGATTAAGAAATCGAATTTTTGCATAATCATTCATACCATCAGCGGTATATTTTCTTGTCCTAATGCGCTTTTCGGCTCATGCCCTCAGTGAAAACTTTTTACTATTATAGTGGATTCGTTTATTCATGTATATACAAATGCAATCAAACGATGGTGATATTTTCATGATAAGATCACTTGGAGCACAGATGCTGGAAATGACGGAAAAGGCTGGTGGCCAATGAGGAATCTATATAGAGTATCTTTCTACGGGTGAATATTTTATGCATAAAGAAAACAATCTTTTATATCCAGCTAGTCTTGAATCAATCAAAGACCATTTTACCTAGCTTAACAACAGTTTGTTTAGCGATGTTCTTCTCTAATCCAAGATGTAAAAGAATAATCTTATTTCAACACAAAAAGACGCCCGTAACAACACGAACGTCTTTTACTACTACCGTTTTTTCTACTTATGCTCGGGGCTTGCTATGGCTCTGCTATAAGTCTTTGCACTGCCTCTAGCAATTCCTCTACGCCTGGTCTGTCAAACTGAGAGCTGCCGATATAGGCATAGCGGATAACCTGTTCCTTGTCCAATAAATACGCACTCGGAACAGCAATCCGAAAAGAATCCCATTTGATTGGAGTAAACACCTCATACGCTTTTATTACTTCACGAGTTGAATCTGAGAGCAAGGGAAATGGCATATTGGTGCTATCGGCATACTGCATGAGATTTTGTAATTTTTGACCCGCAATAATAACAATAGGTACACCTAGCTTGTCAAAACGACTACAGGCAGTCTGTAAGGCTTCCAACTGTTTACGACAATTTGGACACCAGGTTCCCCGAATAAATAAGAGAAGCAAAGGCTTATTCGCATATTGATCTAGCCTGATCGTTCCATTGGTGGATTCCAGTTCAAAATCAGGAGCTTTATGCCCGATTGCTAAACCTTTTTTCCCCATATGATCTCCCCCCTCTACTCTCTTGAGCGGTTCGTCATTTGTTGCCACACTGTCCCGCTTGCTTCTTCTCCACCCTCGATTCGCTCAATAGCTAATTTAATTTGCAAACTAATTTCAAACTCCCTATCCTCTTCAGCTTGGTGTAGAGCTGGCAAGGCTGATTCATCGCCTACTTCAAATAGAAAACGAGCAGCGCGCCAACGAACCAATTTATTGGAATCACGCAAAGCTTCGATCATAGCTGGGATCGCTTTAGGATTTCCTAAGTCAGATAAGGTGTCACCTGCTGTTCTTCTAACGGAAGGCGAAGCATCCCGTAAGGCTAGATACAACAAAGGAAGTACTTCTTCTGTCCCAATCATCCCCAAATAAACAACAGCCAAGCGACGTATAGACGCTTTCTCATCCTCCAATGCTTTTTTCATCAGAGGGAGGTCTTCTTCCGTTGGCTCCATTCGCTCTAATACAGCATAGCGTTTACGCCAATCAGGATCGGTAAACATTTCTATCGTCACCTTTTGCGGTGGTTGTGGTTTTGGCAGCTCCTGTTGTCCCCCTTGAGCTAATGCTACTTGCAGTAACGTTTGTAAACGCGCCTCGTCATAAGCAGCATCTAATTCCTGAGCTACTTCCTCACCGACTTCCTTTGCATTTCCATATCGTGCGCCCTGCTCAACCCACTGACGCTCTATAATTAAGTTCGGGGAACTAACTCCAGCCTGCATGGCCATTCTTGCAAACCGTTCTGGAAGTCCCGTACGGGTTTCTTCTCCATTTGCAATAACCTTTACCTGCATAGGAATATCTCTAAACATTTGTACATATACTTGTAATTCGCCAAAGGCAGGTTCTTCTTCCTGATTATGAGCCCAATCATTGCTGCTCATTTCTTCAGCACCCAATATCTCTTTGGCTTCTGCTAGTATTGGCTGCCAAGCTGCATTTGACAATCGTTCCAATGCAATAAAGTCTACAACCTGAAAAACCCCTTTCACTCCTTCAATACCTAACAGCTTTTGTATATACTGCGGGGCCTGTCCTTTTGTTTTTTGGGTAAAATTATGTTGAACACCATTCGGAAGCTGTTCATCTAACGTCAGCTTCATGGTATTAGGGCTTGGTGTTGGTTCAATGGAGCGTATTTTCATTAGCTCAACTCCCCTTTTTCATTATAAGTGATTGTCTCAAGTAAGCGATATCTCCAGCGTTACGCATGCTTTTCGCTAGTATAGCATAGGATAATCCAGCCAATAAAACTTCACTGACAGTTTGGAGCATCTCCGTTTCTTTTGATTGTTCATTTATGTAAGACAAAAATGGGTCACTTTCTCACCCATTTTTACTGTTGTTATTCTCCCTATTGAACTAGCAATTCGTATGTTACCTCTGTCACATATGGTTCTGGCGTATCAGGGAGCTTCATTTTACCACGTATCTGTAATTGATGAACTCCAATGCTTAATGGTTTTAGCATGAGCCAAAAACCATCGGTAGCTGCATTCGCCTTTTTACATGTACCAACAGGAACCTCTATGTCAAGAAGATTATCATAAGGTAGCTGAATGGGGAAAATTGGAGAAGAAACACGATACACTTCCGTTTTAATTGGATATCCATCCAAAATGACGTTTGCTTCTACAATATGGTCTGCTAGATATTTTGCACCACCGGATAAATCTAGGGGCATTCCTGCTATTTTCGGTAAAAGAATGTCATTACTGACTGCACTGCATACGGGGAAAAAGATCGGCTTTGTATGTGGAATCGTACATGTACGAACCGCCGGGCGTCCACTGTAACTTCCAGCCAAAAACCAAACGGGTCTTTCGTGTTGTTTCATTTGATACACTTCTGAGTAGTCGCCAGTTAGGTCCAATAATGGATGAATAGCCTTTGGAATGGAAAAAGCCCATTGCCACCATTCTATCGCCCAATCACTATAACTTTTATAAGACGGCTGCGAAGTCGGAGGAAAGACCCGCGGGTCAACAATAAGTTCGTGACTCATTGATTTCACCTCCTACCTTATCTTATTTCAATGCACATGAAGCGAAACGGCAGATGGTGAGGTTCGATTATCTTTTTTGCCTTTTTTTAAAAAACAGGGCGTAAATGGTATCTTTTTTCTTTTTTTGGAATAGAATAGTTCGTGCTGTTTTTAGTATCATACTAGCTATCTCCCTTTTACCATTCATAATATTTTTTCTAAATGTTCAAAAATAATTAACAATTACCTCCTATCTTTTTCCTTATTTTGGATCATAATAGGAAGTAGAAAACCTCTTGTATTACCAAACTTTTTGAAACTTATTTGTTTCTGCATCGTATAAACAAGTAAGAATATAAATAGGAGTTGAAAGAGTGATGAGGACGTACACATTTTTGTTCGAAACAAAAACGAACAGATGGGAAGAACGTGTAGAAGCGAACAGCATGTTGGACGCCGCTCGCAAAGCAAAGGTATTGGCTATTGAGAAATCAAAAGCCCTAGCGACCAAAATTATGTTCTCCTTTTACCACGTTCGAGCAGTATAAGAAGCTAACTTCTTTGCAATAGATATGGCAGGTGATCCACAACATGTTGTCAACAGCATATGTCCAATGAAACGCTCCCTTTTATTTAACAAGGGAGCGTTTTGTTATATACAGAGCTGGTATTATCCTCAACTCTTCTATTTCGCCTTCAGATGATAGCAGATCCAAGCATACGCTACATTCGTGAGCCGTGTCAGGAAACATATACTAAGGTAAAGAGTACTGATCAAAACATTCGTTATATCTTTCTTGCCTGTATGCTCATCATGCTATGTAGATGGGAGAGTAATTGTTCTAGGAGGCATTTCTGGTATCGTAAGCAGCTTTTTACCCTCCTTTCTTCAAATCTAAGCGCTCTAGTAATTCTAGTAGGAACGGTCGTCATCACCTATTTGTTATCTTATCTTCCTATCGATTAGATCAAGCTTTAGATGCCTCCCACTAACATGACAGACGCTTATCTTGTAAAACCACAAAAAAAACCGATGAATTTTCTTCATCGGCTTTTCTATAAAGTATGGCGGAGGGAGAGGGATTCGAACCCCCGTGACGTTGCCGCCTAACGGTTTTCAAGACCGCCCCGTTATGACCACTTCGGTATCCCTCCGTGTAGTAAATGTTGGTAACAACCTCTCAACAAAATCTATTATAACTGATGTAAATTTATTTAGCAAGAGTGAAATAAAATTTTTTTATATTTTTTTGAAGCACAATGTAAAAACCTTTCTCTTTGAGCTAATATCCATTATATGGTACCATCTACATTATATTATCATCCCTTGTCTGGCTGTATGCTTTTTACAGGGAATTGTACAAAAGAAGACATATGCGTTAACTTATACTCTAACTTCCATCATGAACCAAACAACACTCTCTAGCTCACCAGTGACTCATATTGTTTTAACTGAAGCAATGAAACAGCCAGATGCAGACACCATGGAGGCAATCGCCTGCTCATTTATAACTAGACCACAGCAGATCCTATAGGCTTGGGAAGGAGACAGGATTAAATGAATACGCAGCCATATAAGTCGAATCGTATCCATGAACATAAGTCCAAAATCCGGACAATCCTTACCGTTCTCGGAATTATTTTAATTGCCGCCAATCTCCGTGCTGCCATAACAGCAGTTGGACCTCTGATTGGTGATATTCGTCATACAACAGGTCTTTCTGGCACTATTGCTGGAATGTTAACTACCCTGCCTTTAATTGCTTTTGCAATCCTATCTCCTATTACCCCAAAACTAGCCCGTCAATTTGGTATGGAAAAAACTTTATTTATTGGGCTACTTGTACTTAGCTTAGGTATTCTCTTACGCTACTCTCCTTCAACTATTTTTCTATTTGTTGGCACCGCTTTGATTGGGTCAGCAATCGCAGTCGGAAACGTCTTGTTACCTAGCCTAATCAAACGTGATTTTGCCCATAACATTGGAATTATGACGGGCGCTTATTCTCTATCAATGGGTATCTTCGCGGCACTAGCATCTGGACTTAGTGTACCGATTGCACACGGATTACAGGTTGGGTGGAGGGGCTCGCTATTAAGTGTGGTCTTTCTGAGCCTTGTGGCTACATTGATATGGATTCCTCAGCTTCAATCTCTACATATTCCCAAAAAATCATCAATTAATAAGGCGTCAGGAAAAAGCATTTGGCTTTGTCCTCTTGCTTGGCAGGTCACACTCTTTATGGGCTTGCAGTCATTAGCTTTTTACGTAAGTATTTCATGGTTACCGGCTATCTTAATCGATCGTGGCTATAGTGCCGAATCAGCAGGATGGATTTTGTCTCTCATGCAATTTGTCAGTTTACCAGTTAGTTTTATTGTTCCAATGATAGCTGGTCGCAGTAGGAATCAGAGTGGACTAGCAGCTCTCGTTTCTCTGCTTGGCATGATTGGCTTTACTGGGCTTCTTTTAGGTAATAACGCTTTGTTGTTTCTATGGATTATGTTTATTGGATTAGGGCAGGGTGGAAGTATCAGTCTGGCTCTCACTATGTTTGCTCTGCGCGCTCAAAACGTAATGGTATCAGCAGAGCTATCTGGCATGGCCCAGTCAATAGGTTATACACTGGCAGCTTGCGGTCCTATTTTGTTTGGATTTTTACACGATGTCATGAATGATTGGAATCCTTCTCTGCTTGGGATTATTGTGGTTATCTTCCTACAGCTACTCGTGGGTCTAGGTGCAGGTAAAGATGCTTATGTAACACAGTTAGATACATCGGGGAAAACAAATCATTCCTCATAAATAGAGTCTGAAATAGGGCAAGCTTTCATAAGCTAACCCTATTTCTCGTTCATATTACGAATCTAAACCAATCCTGATAAGGAATTTTTTCGATCTTTTCTTTGTTCAAGCTACCATTAGAATCATACACAAGGATTTGTTACCCTTTCACTTCTTACGCATAAAATGTATAACGCTAAAGATAGAGGGTGATGTCTTTTGTCTTATCACATCCATGTTTCCATAGCTAAGCGCAAATTATATTTGTTCAATGGAAACCAGCTCGTTCGATCATACCCAGTAGCTTTAGGTAAAATCGCTACAGCAACACCGTTCGGGAATTTTACCATTATTAACAAAGTCCCTTATCCGAATTCTTACCCAGGCGGTCCCTTAAGTGTGTTTGGTACGTATTGGTTAGGTCTGAGCAAACCTCACTACGGTATCCACGGCACCAACAATCCAGCCTCCATCGGAAAATATGTATCACGCGGCTGTATTCGTATGTATAATCGTGACGTAGAGGCCCTTGCCAAGCTTGTGCCAATCGGAACACCTGTCTATATACGTAGAGAGTGATCATAAAGCCATTGAGTAGTTCAGAATCTCTTCTTTCTCAACATACGATTATGTTATCGAATGTTTTTTTCTTTGCGGATTTTTTGCTCTCTTTCCATAAATGTGTACGTTTTCCTTCGATATGAACATGCTCCGTGAACCTTGTCCCACAACTTCGCCAGACAATTCGGACATCTGTATCTTTGGCGTTTTACCTCTATTTTTCTTGGCTCTCCGTCTACAATATCGTCGAATACCTGAATGCGGCTTTCGGTTTTGTGAAGCTTTTGGTTCTTACAAACTGGGCATCTTTTAGGAGGTTCGGTGTAAACATTCATTAGTAACCACACTCCTCATCGAAGTATTTAATTGAAAGAAATTATATCTTATTTTATTTTAATCTACTACCAAAAGTAAACCTATTTGTAATTAATTTTGTTACACGGAGGATCTTCTTACTATCAGGAGACCAGTAATCTAACTGAGTCGATTCCCGTATAGATATAATCTTAACGTTATATTTTATAAAAATGAAAAAGCACCTGTAAGAGGTGCCTTTACAACCGCTAGTATCATTTACGTATTTTATAGATCAGGCTTCAATAACAATTCCGTTTAATTTTAGGTTCACCGGATTAGCAATTGTGTCTCCAACTGGACAAGTTCGCTCTAAAAATTCTACAAATGATTTTACTCGTTCTTTTGGAGCGTCTGTTTTGACATGAAAGGTGTATCTGATCTCAGAATATCCACGACGAACATCGGATTTATTCATGAAACCATCTGTATCGAGATCACCTTCTACCTCTACCCAAAAATCATCAAGACGAATGCCAAATTTTTTGGCATATACTCTAGCAACGATAGATTGGCAGGCACCTAATGCGGAAAGCACCACTTCTACAGGATTCATTCCGGTATCAGTCCCACCTAAGCTTGTTGGTTCATCAATCGTCAACTCAAAATTTCTGGAGCGGGCTTTAACGACCATTCCATCTTGCAAATGTGAAGTTGCTTTGAATGTTTGAACAGGCATTCTGAACACTTCCTTATCATCGAATAGATGACTGAATAATCAAATTATATCACTTTTTCTCCAATCATCCTAAGATAATTTTAATTACAAGATTTCCAGACTGATCAAGACTAGCAGCATACATGTAATATTCTTGGGTTCCTCTCAAACGAGATTTCATTCGTTCATCATGAACCATACTTATGACTTATTTGTCTATTTTTCTAATAATGTAATAAAAACATTAGGTGCAACTTCAATGTCTTGCACTTCTATAAATCCAAACATCGCATAGAGCTTTTTCGCCGGAATATTCTTTGCACCAGTACTAACCGTTGTTTTCTTTCCTTTGGCCACATTCTCTATTACAAAACCCACCAAGCTTCTGGCTATCCCTTTTCGAAAATGGTTGGGATGAACCACTAATCGACAGATCTCCATATGATTTTGATCCACCGTATAAGAAATAACCCCTGCTAATTCTTCCTCCATCATATAGCCTAAAAAATGTTCATTGCATGTACGAATGGTTTCAACTGTGTCTTTTAACTGAGGAATTCCGTAAAAATGAATGATCTCTGCCTCTATTTTATATGCAGGAATTTGTACGTTAAGAATTTTTTTAGCTATTTCTTCGTCGCTTACATGAAGATTCGTAATCATAAGCCACATCCCTTATGTTCTTTTCCTTATACGTTAAGTAAACCATCAATAAAAAAAGTTTCAATACTTGAACTTTTCTATGTATTGGTTCTAAGCATGTAAATAACAAAGGTACGGATCAATGATGAAATTTTTGGGGGAGTGTTCGATTGACGTTTCTCTTGTACTCCCCCACGATCAAATCATCTCCCGCCCTGCGTCTGTTTCGTTCGATAAAACTCGTGAAACAGCTTCATCAATGCTCTTTTTTCAATACGAGATACATATGAGCGAGAAATCCCCAATTCACGCGCTATTTCCCGCTGTGTTTTTTCCTTGTCTTGATCTAGGCCAAAACGCCCAATGATGACCTCTTTCTCACGTTCATCTAAAATATGAATATGCTGATAAATCTTATTGCTTTCCAGCTTTAGCTGCACCGCATCT